>CAKUKW010000082.1 GCA_934663885.1 uncultured Tidjanibacter sp. | reverse complement strand
GGGTTTGAATACGGCATAAACCGAGTCGCTCATCCCGTTCACGAGGGCGAAATCCTCGGGAATATTAAAAACCTTTCCGTATTCACGCCACCTTACCAGTGAAGCGGCTATGTTGCCGTCGAGACCCATTCCCCTCATCTCCTCATAAGTAACCGTATTCGGATCGAAGACAGCCATCCGGAACGTCCCGGTTTGAGTTCCCTGTTCCCCCTGAAGAGCGCTGTCGGAATGGCTGCCCGGGGCTCCTGTAGTTTCCGCTATGGCATCGCCTACGATTTCAGCCGTGCCGTCGAAGCGGGGCTTCGCGGCGGAATATAATATCCACCCCAGTACGGCCAAAAGGGGAATGAGCATCAGGATACCCCTGCGCTCCCTTGCGGAGAATTTCCACGACTTCCCTTCTTTATTCCTTCGTTCTGCCATAAATTTACCTCACCAGGTCGCTCATTTTGACCTCGAGGGCCTCCGCGATCTTGAACAAGGTTCTATATTCCATATTGGTTTGTACTCCGGACAATATTCGGCTTAAATTGGCATTATCCATTTTGATTGCGTGAGAAAGACGCTCTATAGTCCATTTCTTTTTCGCGATTATATCCCTTACCTTATTGACCGTATAACCCCATTCCTGCTGATAATCCATTTTTTTGGCATTTATACCACAAAGATTTCTTTTATATGAATTGCTTGATTTGGTATAAATGCCAAATATACAACACTAAAACCCACTTATTAAAGCGTCGTTTAACTGACGGGCGGCAAGCAGGCGGGTAGTCTAAAAACTAACGGCTTGTTTATTTGTACCTTTTTCTAAAAATCCGTATCTTCGCACCCTGCTGTTTGGAAGGCAACTGTCCCCGGTATTTGATCCTGATTTGAAAAATAAAAGGGCCATGCTTCAAACGGCACACCCAATCAGCTTATAATAAATAATTTATCCAATATAATATTTCAGTTTATGTCAAAAGCAAAAAGAGTCTACACTTTCGGCAACAAAAAAGCCGAAGGTAACGGTAAGATGAAGGAGATCCTGGGAGGCAAGGGCGCCAACCTGGCGGAAATGAACCTCGTGGGTATTCCGGTTCCTCCGGGCTTTACCATCACTACCGAAGTTTGCGCGGAGTATTACTCGCACGGTAAAGACGCGGTGATTGAAATGATCCGCCCGGAAGTGGAAAAAGCGATGAAAGAGGTCGAGAAGCACACCGGAATGAATTTCGGTGACAACAAGAAGCCGCTTCTCGTATCTGTCCGTTCGGGAGCCCGTGCGTCTATGCCCGGTATGATGGACACCATCCTCAACCTCGGTCTCAACGACGAAGCCGTCGAAACTCTGGCTAAAAGTACCGGCAACGACCGTTTCGCATGGGACTCCTACCGCCGTTTCGTACAGATGTACGGGGACGTGGTCCTCGGCATGAAGCCCGAAAGCAAGGAAGACCACGACCCGTTCGAGGAGATCATTGACCACATGAAGGAGGAGAAAGGCGTTGAGAACGACACCGACCTTACTACGGCCGACTTGAAGGAACTTGTTAAAAGGTTCAAGGAAGCCGTTAAAAAGCAGACCGGCATGGACTTCCCGACCAATTCGTGGGAACAGCTTTGGGGAGCGGTTAACGCCGTGTTCCAGAGCTGGATGAACGACCGCGCCATACTTTACAGGAAACTGAACAAGATACCCGACGAATGGGGAACAGCTGTCAACGTACAGGCAATGGTGTTCGGCAACATGGGTGAAAATTCAGCTACCGGTGTAGCTTTCACCCGGGACGCGGCGACGGGCGAAAACCTATTCAACGGCGAGTACCTCGTGAACGCGCAGGGCGAAGACGTCGTGGCAGGTATCCGCACCCCCCAGCAGATCACCAAGATAGGCTCACAGCGCTGGGCCGAGCTCCAGGGCGTAAGCGAAAAGGAGCGCGCCGACAGGTATCCTTCACTCGAGGAAGTAATGCCGGTGGCATATAAGGAGCTTTTCGAAATACAGCATCACCTCGAAACATATTTCAAGGATATGCAGGACCTGGAGTTCACTATCCAGAACGGCAAACTGTGGATGCTCCAGACCCGTAGTGGTAAGCGTACGGGCGGCGCAATGGTGAAAATCGCGATGGACATGCTCCGCGAAGGCCTCATAGACGAGAAAACGGCGGTACTCCGCTGCGAACCGGCCAAGCTCGACGAGCTCCTCCACCCGGTATTCGACAAGGAAGCGATCAAGAAAGCCGACGTGCTTACCAAAGGACTCGCTGCTTCTCCGGGGGCCGCCACCGGCCAGGTGGTATTCTTCGCCGACGAAGCCGAAAAATGGCACAGGGAAGATAAAAAGAACGTTATCCTTGTCCGTATCGAAACCTCTCCCGAGGATCTCAGTGGTATGGACGCCGCCGAAGGCATCCTCACCGCCCGCGGGGGTATGACATCGCATGCGGCGGTAGTCGCCCGCGGCATGGGCAAATGCTGCGTATCGGGCGCCGGCGCCCTTATGATAGACTACAGGGCCAAAACGATAACGATAGGTAAGACCGTAATAAAAGAGGGCGATTGGATCTCCCTCAACGGCTCTACAGGCGAAGTTTACAAAGGTAAGGTCGCCACGCAGGAGGCTGAGCTCAGCGGCGATTTCGGGGAACTTATGCAGCTCGCGAAAAAGTATGCCAGGATGAACGTGCGCACCAACGCCGACTCGCCGAAAGACGCGCAAGTGGCAATGGGATTCGGAGCCGAAGGTATCGGCCTTTGCCGTACCGAGCATATGTTCTTCGAAAAAGACCGTATCCTCGCGGTACGCGAGATGATCCTCGCCGACGATGAGGACGGACGCCGCGCGGCGCTTGCCAAGCTGCTACCGATACAGAGGGCCGATTTCGAAGGTATATTCGAGGCTATGCAGGGACTTCCTGTTACGGTACGCCTGCTTGACCCGCCCCTCCATGAGTTTGTTCCCCACGAAGAGAAGGAGCAGAAAGAGCTCGCAAAGGTCATGGGCCTGAGCCTCCAGAAAGTTAAAGAGCGCATAGAGTCGCTTGAAGAAGTGAACCCTATGCTCGGCCACCGCGGCTGCCGCCTGGGCAACACCTATCCGGAAATTACCGAGATGCAGGCTCGCGCCATCATTGAAGCGGCCATGAACGTCGAGAAACGCGGCACGAAGGTAAGCGTAGAGATAATGGTTCCGCTCGTGGGCAATATCACCGAGCTCCGCTACCAGAGGGGTATAATCGACAACACCGCCAACCAGGTGTTCGCCGAGAGGGGGGAGAAAATCGCCTATATGGTAGGTACCATGATCGAAGTTCCTCGCGCGGCACTTACCGCCAACGAGATCGCCGAAGCGGCAGATTTCTTCTCGTTCGGAACCAACGACCTTACACAGATGACCCTCGGCTTCTCGCGCGACGATATCGGCAAATTCCTGCCGGTTTACCTCGAAAAGGGTTTCCTGAAGGTAGACCCGTTCGAAGTGCTCGACCAGACCGGCGTAGGCCAGCTCGTGAAAATGGGCGTGGAGAAAGGCCGCTCGACCCGCAAGGATCTCAAGTGCGGCATCTGCGGCGAACATGGCGGCGAACCTTCGTCGGTAGAGTTCTGTCACGGCGCGGGCCTCAATTACGTGTCCTGCTCGCCTTACAGGGTGCCCATCGCACGCCTGGCAGCAGCTCACGCCGCTTTGAACGAAAAGTAATATTGCACTATTGATATTTGATAAGAACTACCCGCATGCGGGTAGTTCTTTTTATTTGACCGCACATCATGATTCATTCCGTAATGTGCACATCTGCATCCACGTTTACGGGCAACCACAAGAATACTATTTCAGCATCAGGGGCTCGAATATATCACCACCACAATCCACTAAAAAGAACGGGCCCGTTTCTATACGGGCCCGTTCAACCATTTAATCTACTATAAAGAAGAGTTTTATATTTTAGGGAGCCGACCTACATGAGCGTCAAGAAATCGGATTCCCCGTTAAATATACCTCCGTCTTTCAATTTGATGTCACCCTGAAAGGGCTGGTCCTGCTCGGGAGCCCCGGCAGGAAGTTGCTGCTCGATCTGTGTGATCGTGAAATCACCGTAATAATAATCTCCCATAAATACCGCCATGAACAGAGCCGGCTGGAAATATACCGAATGTCCTTCTTTTACGCTTGGTAGAGTCAACTGTTTAGTTTTAGGATCAATGGTATATTTCCATCCCGTACCTGAATAGAATCCTCCTTCTTCAGGATAATGATGGCATAGAATTGCTGAAAGGGCATATCCTCCGATACCAGAGGTAACCATACATCCTTTTTCCTTATCAAAACTCGATACGAACGGAATATTGCCGAGGTTGGGATACTTTTCGGTTTCATATGGGAAGAAACTGCCGAATGTCATACCGCTCGCACTTATATTCACATCGACAAGAAAATCCCATGAAAGATCCTGCTCCACCAAGGGAACCGTACGTTTACCCACCGGGTCTTCGGTGAATGCCTTGTACTGTACCCTGTAGGTCCCGGCCCACTCTTCCAGCGTCGAATACTGGATGCGGTCCTGGTTAACGACCACCGGCCACTGGCCTATCTGGGATGAAACGAGTACGATGCCTGACCTCGTATCCGGCCCCTCCCCGATATATTTGTCGAGGGTAAGGGTGAAACCCGTGGCGGTTATGGTAGTATCATCTATAGTGATCCACTCTGCGGTCGATTGCACGAACCAGTCGTGACCCGCGTTGACCGCTATACGGATCGGGGTGGGTCCCGAATCGAAATCGTACGTGAAAGGATCGTAAGTAACATCTACGGTACTTGGAGTAACCATCATGTCATTCATGTTTACGTTCTGGCACGAAACCAAAACTAAAATGCCGCCGAAGACGGCAATTGAAAATTTGATAAATTTCTTCATTTTATTAATATTTAGTTGTCAGTATTAAATTCGTCCGTAATAATTATGTTAATCCCCCGCGTACATAAACCCACACAAAATGTATATCCGTAAACTTTCAAACAAAATTATCCAGAGTAATTAAGTTTTCACAGTGAAAAAAGGTAACGAAACGTAAATTGATGTTTCGTTACCTTTTTTTGCTATCAGCAAGGAGGTAATTACTTCTTAGGAGTACGGGAAGAGTCGGAATAAAGCTTTGTGATATGCTCCCTGTATTTGGAGGGGGGCATACCGAAACTGTTCTGGAACGCCTGGTAGAATGTCTGCCTGCTGTTGAACCCCAGGTCGAAAGCAAGGCCCTTTATCTGAACGTCGGAATCGGGATCCGACAAGATCCTGATGGCGTCGTTTATCCTGTATGAATTTATGTAATTCTTGTAGGATACCCCCGCGTATTCGTTTATTACCTGCGATATATAAGAGCGGTTGGTCTGCATCAGTTCCGCCAGCTTTTCGAGGGTCAGCTCGCTGTCCGTGTAGAGTTTGCCGGTTTTCATGGCCTTCTCGAGCTTTTCATACAGTTCGACACCCTTTTTGCCGGTAAGCGAAGAGACCGAATATTTCGGCTCAGTGTCCCTGTCGGAAACAATCGAATCCGCAGTTTCTTTCTGCTTTTCCCTTTGCAGGAAATCGTGTTGTTGCCGGACTAGCTGTTTATACATGGCATTCTTGCGTCGGTATAGCACCGAAAGGCCGATCGCAATTATGATGATGACTACAAGGGCAAAAGCTATAAGTTGAGTATTTTGGTGCTTTTTAACCAATTCAAGTTCCTTTTCCTGCAGTTCCTTCTGTCGTTTCTCTGTTTCGTACTGTATGCGGAGTTCACCTATGGATTTCTCCCTTTCCACATTGAAGATGCTGTCGGCCTCTTCGTGGTAAAGCCTGTACAGTTCGAGAGCGGTAAGAGGATCGCCCGCCTGTAGGTAAGCCTCCGACAGTTTTTCATAAAGCCTGTAGCGGTGCACGGCGTTATTCTTGGCTTGCGAGATCTCTACGCCCGTTTCCAGCAGGGAAATTGCCTTGCTAACGGAGCCTTTCCCGAGCATATACTCCCCGTAATTCAGGTAAGCCATTGTCAGGGAATGTATTTGGGCCCTGTCGGCATACTGCAACGCCTCTTCAAAATTACGGACAGCTTCGGTTTCCCTTCCAAAACGAAGGAGCGTGTTCGCCTTTAACGTATACAGTTCGACATAAGGTGTATATTCGCCGGCATAGGCGAACACGACGTCTATGAGTTCCAGGGCTTTATAGTTATCCCCTACCAGGTAGGACATGTATGCCGAAATGAAAGCTCCGGAAGATATAAGGTAGGGGTCCCTCATCTCCTCTCCCAGCCTGTAAACTTCCAGTGCGTACTGCAACCCCCCGGGGTCGTTACGCAGGTA
The DNA here is from genome assembly GCA_934663885.1 of uncultured Tidjanibacter sp. GTDB lineage: Bacteria > Bacteroidota > Bacteroidia > Bacteroidales > Rikenellaceae > Tidjanibacter. The sequence continues at coordinate 2,136 of CAKUKW010000082.1, read as the reverse complement.
GTAGGCCATTGCAAGGTTCCCGAGCACTATCGGATAAATATATTTGTCATCCGAGGTTTCCGCGTAAGGCAGCGCCTCCATAAAAAATGAAATACCCTTGAGGTAATTCATTTCCACATCTATGGCATAGACACCCATCCCGTTATATATCGAGGATACAGCACGGTCATCCGAAAGCCTGCGCGCGATCTCGAGCGCCTGCCCGTAATAATAATATGTGGAATCGCTGGGCATGGTAATCAGGTAATGTGCCCGGAACATATAACCGTATAGCCTCGCCCTGTCGTTGCCTGATTCGTCGCCCAGGTTCCTCAAAGTATAGGCGATACGTTCCAAAGATATGTAATCCGTAGCTTTGAGGTACTCGTTCCCTTCTTTTATAAGGCTCTCGATATCCCCCTCTTTATATACCTTACGGCCGCCGGGATAGGCTGCAAAAGCCGCAACAGAGATAAATAATGACAGTATTAAAAGAAAGAGATTCCTGTATTTAGCCATCGCTCAAAATACGCCTCTTTAAGGAAACGTATTGTAAAGTTAAGTAAATTTTGCGTTTTCATAAGGGGTTTCTCACTCCGTATCGCCATGTAAAAGAAAACAAAACGGCCCGCCTGGATAATGCGGGCCGCCGGGGAATAAAAATTCATTACCTATATTATCGACATATATCCGAGTTCAGCTACCTTCTTTCATTATAGAGCCCGACCTCGGCTATCCAGGGCTGGCCCGAAAACTCTTTGATCTCTATCCTGACCTTATCGCCCCATAAAGTGTTGAAACGGTGTATTTTCGCCTTCCCTTCCTTCGAACCGTCGAAAAACGTTATCCATTGCCCGTCTTGTTCATACAGGAGGCGGTAGCGGGTGATACGTCCGTGCGTGTCGTAAAACATAAACGCATTGAACGGCTCCACACCCTGCAGATCGAACTCGATCCACGGCTCGGAAACACTCTCCTCGGAGCGCCACGAAGTCTTGAAATTATCGTCGTTGGCAAAATCCGAGATCCAGATATCGTAGGCCCAACTTGCCCTTGCGGGTTTGGATTTCACGATATTTTCGGAAACCAGCGGTGCGTCATAGTCTCCCAACAAACATGAAACACCGTCGTTTTTCCACAGCTTGCCTATCTTTTTCAATGCTTCGAGGGCGTTTTTATCTATAAGTCCGTCGCGGTTAGGTGCGACATTCAATATGAAATTACAGTATACCTCGTTGAAGGGGATAAGGTTGTCGGTAACGAGTGCCCCGGGATCCTTCACGGACTCTTCCGGGAAAAACTCTTTCCAGAACCAATTCTTGTTGATAGGCAGGCAGGAGAGCGCCGGAAGTACATTTGAATCTTTTTCTATATGCTGTCCCGCGGCCTGCTCATACGATTTTATATCGGTATAGAACAGGGCTTCAGCGGGATATTTCGCCGCGTTTAGATCCATCACCAGGCAGCCGGGCTGCAGTTTTTTGACATGGTGATAAATTTCTTCAAAAGGTATCTCGTCATAGGAAATCCTCGACCATGGGGCGTCCCATCCGTCTATCACCAGCGCCGTTATTTCGCCGTAACCCGTCAGCAGTTCGGTAAGCTGGGCCTTTATCATCTCGGTATGCTCACGCGGTTTTATATGGCCCGGACGGATATCGTGATGGGTATCGAGAATGGAATAATACAGCATCACCTTGAGCCCCTCTTTCCGGAAAGCGTCGGCGTATTGGCTGACTACATCGCGCCCGAAAGGACTGTTCATGACATTATAGTCCGTAGTCTGCGTATCCCATATACAGAATCCGCTATGGTGCTTGGTGGTAAGGCAGCCGTAGCTCATATTGGCGCTACGGGCAGCCTTCGCCCATTGCTGGCAGTCGAGCTTTACCGGGTTGAATATTTCTGGCGAAGCGTCGGGGTCGGCCCAGTCCTGGTGCATGAATGTGGGGATGTTGAAATGGATGAACATTCCGAATTTCAGATCAACGAACTCCTGCTGTAATTGCTTCAGCGACTTTTCCTGCGCTGCAACTCCCGAAAACGCCAGGGCTGCTGCCAAAAATATAAAAAACCGTTTCATAATATTTCCTTTTATTTTTCCAGTTACTCTTGCCAAAAATTTTCCCTGTGGAGTCATAAAGCATAAAGAAATAT
>CAKUKW010000081.1 GCA_934663885.1 uncultured Tidjanibacter sp. | reverse complement strand
CTCTAAAGAAATCTTTTTCGCAGTGGTTTCGACTACAGTGACGCTGGTGGCGGTGTTTTTGCCTATTGTCTTCATGGAGGGAATGACAGGCAGGTTATTCCGCGAATTCGCCATAGTGATAGCAGGGTCGGTGATTATTTCTTCCCTTGCGGCGCTTATTTTTACACCAATGCTGGCTACTAAAATGCTGCGGAAAAGGGAAAAGAAGAACTGGTTTTACAGGAAAACGGAGCCTTTCTTCAGCGGGATGACAAGGGGGTATGGAAGAGGACTCGCGTGGTTCCTGAAGCATAAATGGCTCACATGGCCGATTATGGCGTTAATGGCATTCGCCATATTCTATTATTGGGCGAAGATTCCTTCGGAACTTTCCCCGCTCGAAGACCGCTCGATGATATCCATTCGTGCGACGTCCCAGGAAGGGGCTACTTTCGAATACTCGCGGGATTATGTTGATCGCATTGCGGAAATAGCCGATTCTGTAGCGTTTGAACGGGATGCCATAATGTCGAGGTCGTGGAGCGGTGGAGGGTTCGTTCAGGTACTTCTTCCGGATATTAAAGAGCGCGAAAGGAGTCAGATGGAGATTGCCTCAGCGCTCAGTACCGCCGTTCGCGGTGAAACCCAGGCCAGGGCGTTTGTCCAGCAGCAGGCTACTTTCGGCGGTCAGCGCGGAGGTATGCCTATACAATATGTCCTGCAAACCACCAGCCTGGAAAAGTTACAGGAATTCCTGCCCGAATTTATGCGGCAGGTCGACGAGAGTCCCGCGTTCCAGATGTCGGACGTGAACCTCAAGTTTACTAAGCCTGAAGTGCGTATTAATATCGACCGGGATAAAGCCACTCTTATGGGGGTAAGTACACTGAATATTGCACAGACCCTGCAGTACGCCTTGAGCGGGCAGAGGATGGGGTATTTCTATATGAACGGCAAGCAATACCAGATACTCGGGGAAATTAACCGTCAGCAAAGGAATACTCCGGTAGACCTTAAGTCAATTTATGTTCGTAATTCGGCCGGTAACATGATTCAATTAAGTAACTTAGTGTCTCTTTATGAGGATGTTGCACCACCTCAGCTCTACCGCTACAACAGGTTTGTGTCCGCTACCGTTTCGTCGGGGTTGAACACGGGATATACGATAGGTGACGGACTCGACGAGATGGACAGGATAGCTGCCGATGTACTCGACGATTCATTCCGTACAGCGCTTTCAGGGGAATCCAAAGAGTTCAGGGAAAGTTCTTCGAGCCTTATGTTTGCTATGATGCTTGCCCTGGTATTGATATTCCTTGTGCTGGCGGCGCAGTTCGAGAGCTTCAAAGATCCTTTTATTGTGATGTTTACCGTTCCGCTCGCCCTCGCGGGAGCCCTTTTCGGTATGGCGATAGGAAACGTCACCATGAATATTTACAGCCAGATAGGGCTTATAATGCTAATAGGGCTTGTCGCAAAGAACGGTATCCTTATAGTCGAGTTCGCCAACCAGCGCCAGGCTGCGGGAATATCGAAAGCCGAAGCCATTCAATCGGCATCCGAACAGAGGTTGCGCCCCATACTTATGACCAGTATCTCGACGATACTGGGTCTCGTGCCCCTTATATTCGCCACAGGCGAGGGGGCTAACGGGCGTATAGCGATGGGTATTACCGTAGTGGCCGGTATGGCGATATCCACCTTGATGACTTTGTTCATAGTGCCCGCCATGTACAGCTATATTTCCACGAACAGGATGAATATAAAAGAAGCCGAGTGATGAAAAACCGCATTTTAAAGACAGCATCCCTGCTGGCTATTTTACTGATTAATGTTGCCGCTCTTGGTGGCCAGAATACTTTATCATTGCAGGAATGTATAGATATAGGCCTGGAAAACAATTACGGAATACGCATAGCGCGCAACCAGGAGCAGGTTGCCGCCAATAACGCTACCCGAGGCAATGCCGGCCAGCTTCCCACCCTCGACCTGGGGGCAAACTTTACCGGAACTTACTATGACAACGACTATATGGGCCCCGAAGGTACCACTTCGGCAAACAACCAGACTTATTACGTCGATATAGGGCCGACGTTGGGATGGACATTGTTTAACGGCTTTTCGGCGACTGCGAATTATTCGCGTCTTAAAGAGCTGGCGGCGATAGGAGAACTGAATACTCGGCTCGAGGTGGAAGACCTGATGGCATCGATAGCTGCGGAGTATTACACACTTATAAGGCAGCAGGTAAGGCTTAATAACCTCAAAGCCCTCGTGCGCCTTTCGAGCGAGCGCGTGAGGATAACCGAGGCGAGTTTCAATGTGGGCGCCTCCTCAGGAATAGATTACCAGCAGGCGCAGGTCGATTTCAACGCTGATAACTCATCACTGATATCGCAAATGGAAACCGTGCAGAAGTTACAGATAGAGATGAATGAAATGATGGGCCTGCCAGATGTTACCCGTCCTGTGAATATAGCCGACACCGTCATTATACCGAACGTGCTGCTCGAGCGCGACAGGCTTGTCGGAGACACTTTCGAGAATAACACCTCATTGCTCATCGCAAAAAAGAACAAAACAGTGTCCGAGTTAGACCTTAAAAGGGCCCGAAGCCGTAATTATCCTTACCTGAGGGCCTCGGCGGGCTACGGTTACCGACATAGCTGGGATAATTACAGTTCTTACGACAGGAGCAACAGGCTCGGGTTTAATTTTGGAGTCTCGGCCGGTATCACAATTTTCGACGGCAACAGGGGCAGGGAGCAGCGTAATGCTAAAATAGAGGTAGAGAACAGGCAGCTTTATATCGACCAGATGGAGCTTGGCCTCAAGTCCGATATGTCGTCTCTGTGGCTAACCTACACCAATAACCTCAAACTTTGGGATATAGAGCGTGAAAATCTCGAAGTTGCTCGCAGCAACTTTGAAGTCTCGATGGAACGTTACAGGCTCAATGAGTTGTCTGGTATCCAGCTTCGCGAGGCCCAGTTAAGCCTCCTGGAGTCGGAAGAGAGACTTTCAATTGTCGAGTATAATATAAAAATGTCGGAGATATCGCTCTATCTGCTGAGCGGTAATATTTTCGACTTTGTGTCAGGGCTCGAATAATTATGATGCACGGCCGTCAATATGATCCTTTATAGCAAGAAATTCGCCGAACTAACTCTGGAAGAGCTTTACGATATACTGAGGGCCCGCCAGGAAGTGTTTTTCCTTGAACAGGGAGTCGATTGCGAGGATCTGGACGGGGTAGACTCTTCATGCGTCCACATGTGGGGGGAGGAATCCGGCGAGCTCGCCGGATATCTTCGTATGATACCGGCGGGAATAGTTTATGAGCAGCCCTCGATAGGCCGGGTATTGACGAGGGAGCCCTATCGGCGAAAGGGTCTGAGCCGCAGGATGATGAAAGCTGCCATCGACTACATGAAATTGGAGATGGGGGCCGGCGAAATAATGATATCCGCGCAGGCTTACCTTACTGGCTATTATTCGGAATTCGGTTTTGAAGTGGTTTCGAATGAATATCTGGACGGAGGTATCCCACATTATAAGATGCTCCTGAAGATAAATTGACAGGAAGGTTGTTTTTATATTTCCCAAATAAATCGTTCGCTTTGCCGAGCGCAAAGTTTGTTTACCTTTGGCGCAATATTACGCAGCTAAAACTACATGGACAGTGTATTGATACTTCTCGACAGTCTCGAAGACTGGCAGCCGTATTACGAAACCAACAGTATACTGAAGGTTCCCCATTACCTTAAAAACAAACCGCACGGTAAGGAGCCTAAGCTGGTTATCAATCTGAGCGGGGATTACAGCTATAATTCGGAAGGATACTACTGCTCATTACTGGCACAGGCCCGAGGGCACAGGGTTATTCCGGGAGTAGATATCATAAACAAGCTCGACACGGGTACCGGCATCCGTATGGGAAGTTCCCTGCAGAAGATATGTTACCAGTGGATTCAAAAGAATGATATCCCGGACAACACTTTATGGTACCTCAATATTTACTTCGGAACATGCAAGGAGAAGGGACTGGAGCGAATAGCGAGGTTTATTTTCGATAATTATCCGGCGCCGCTGCTCAGGGTTGCGTTGAATACGCGGCAGCGCAACCAGATAGAGTCAATACAGGCCATTCCGCTGAAAAGCCTGTCGGAGGAGGAGCAGGATTTCTTTGCTGCGTCGCTGGACAACTTCAATAAGAAAATATGGCGTACCCCGCGCTCGCCCCGGCACTGCCGTTACAATCTGGCAATCTTCCATGACCCGGGCGAGAAACTTCCTCCGAGCAATAAAAAAGCCCTTAACAAATTTTTGGAAATAGCACGGAAAATGGATATCCATGCCGAACTTATCACTGAAGAGGATTCTGTAAGGCTGATGGAATTCGATGCCTTGTTTATCCGTTCTACGACGTCTCTAAACCATATAACATTCCATCTTTCCCAGAGGTCGAAACAGAATGATATGGTCGTTATAGACGATCCTCTTTCCATAATAAGATGTACCAACAAGGTGTATCTGAACGAATTATTGGAGCGGGAAAAGATTTCTATCCCCGCTTCCAGGCTTATCTTCCGCTCGAATGAAAATAAATTTGAGGATGTGGCCGAGCGGATAGGAGTGCCGTTTATAGTTAAGATTCCCGACGGCTCTTTTTCAGTTGGTATGCGTAAAGTAACCGGGGAAACCGATTTTAAAGAGGCGTTGGATTCGCTCTTTGAAAAATCTGCCATACTCCTGGCACAGGAATATATCCCGACAGAGTTCGACTGGCGTATCGGAGTACTTAACGGGGAGGCTTTATATGCATGTAAGTATTATATGGCCAAAGGGCACTGGCAGATTTACAACCACGAAGGTAAGGGAAGCGCCCAGACCGGACTGGTAGATACCCTACCTTTGTACCAGGTGCCGCAGAATGTGCTCCGTACAGCCGTTAAGGCGTCATCACTCATAGGTAAAGGGCTCTACGGCGTCGACCTGAAGGTAATAAACAATCAGGCGGTTGTAATTGAAGTGAATGACAACCCGAGCATCGATCACGGTATAGAGGATGCCATATTGGGTGACGAGCTTTATTACAGGATACTAAATTATTTTGTCCGTTCCCTTGAATTGAAATCACGATGAAGCGGGATATTGTCATACGAGGGGCGGTTAAGTCCGATATAGATGGGATTATGTCGTTGGAAAAGAGATGTTTTTCCCGTGACGCGTTTTCACGCAGGCAGATGGAGTATCTTATTTCAAATGCAAAGGGACTATTCTGTGTGGCATTAGCAGACGGGAATATAGTCGGATATATAACCCTATTGGCAACCGGGCGGAGCAATACGGGAAGGATATATTCGATAGCCGTAACACCAGGTTACAGGGGTGGCGGAGTGGCGGGGCTTCTTATTGACAGGGCTTTGGATTATGCGGCCGAGAAGGAACTCCGGGCTGTCTTCCTTGAAGTAAGGACGGATAACATCCCCGCAATCAGACTTTACGAGAAAAAGGGATTTATCAAACGACTTATGAAATACGGTTATTACGGGGATGGGACCGACGCCTACAGTATGGTACTCGAATCATCCTCTGCCGGATTCTCAAGATTTTGATAAAGCATAATACCGCTGTAACATGATAGGGGGGCCGTATAATAAAAGCGGCCGGTAGATTCCAGCCGCTTTTATTATAAATAGGTGGATACTATATTCCCAGTTCCCTCTTAACGTTGGCGGTGACGTCCGTCATCGTTTTTTCATTATAAAATGGCATAACGCCGGACGATGTATCGAATATCGCCATATAACCTCCGTCGTTGCCTATTTTCTTGATAGCATTATTCAGTTTATCGGAAATAGGATTTACAAGGCTCTGGTAGGTCGACTCCATCTCTTCCTGAGCCATCTGCTGCAATTGATTGAAACGTGTCTGTAAGTCGATAAGCTCCCTGTTCTTCATCTGTTTTACGCCTTCGCTGTAATTGGCTGAATTCTTCTGGAGATCTTCGAACTTGTTATTGTATTCGACCTGCACGTACTCGAGCTGCTGCATATATTGCTGCTCAAGCTTCTGTATCTTGGTCATTACCGAATCCCTTTCAACAAGGACGGTCATAATGTCCATCCTGTTAAGATAGCCGAATTTTTGTTGCGCATACGCCGAGGAACCGCAGGTTATCAGCACTGCGCTGATAAGCATGAATTTGATGATACGTTTCATAGTTTTAGTTATTATTGTTTTTGAGTTACTAATGCGATAATTTGGTTAGTTTTGTCAGCTTCGGGTGAATAGTAAATGACCATAGGGTTAGTCGCTATGTCAAGAACAAGTGTATACCCTTTATCCTTGGCGAATTTGGTGATGGTATCCATTACCTTTTTCTGGATCGGATCGAGCTTCTCGGTCGTCTTTTTATCTATGACCCCATCAGTGCCGAACACACTTTCCTGATATTCGAGTACTTTTTTCTCATTGTTCAGGATAGTCTCCTCCCTGCTCAGTTGCTGTGCCGAAGAAAGAGAAGTTTTTTCATACATATACTGGTTGTACATTTCCTCGATCTTTTCGTAAGCCTCGTCTATGTTTTTCTGGTATTGCTGTGCCAGTTTGTCTATTTCTTCCACTGCGGCAGCATACTCGGGGATGGCTTTGAAAACGGTCTCGGTGTTTACTACCATGTAGCTCTGCGCAAACGAATTTACCGCACCGCAAATCAATAATGCCGATAGAATTAATAATTTTTTCATAACTCTGTTTTTTAGAGGCTGTTGAGGCCCCGTGGTTTATAGGTTTTTAATAGTGTCGTTTCTTTTAGAACTGCATACCCATTGTAAAGTGGAGTTTCCCGCCTTTCCGTTTACTGGAGCCGTACTGTTTGTCGAAACCATAACCCCAGTCGACGCCAATCAATCCGAAAACAGGTACATAAAACCTCACGCCCACACCCAAAGAACGTTTTAGCGTGAAAGGGTTGAAGTCCTCCCATGACATATAGCCGTTGCCGGCTTCAGCAAATACCAGTCCCCATACCGCGGTGCCCTGGCTCATCATGATAGGATAACGTAATTCGAGCGTATATTTATTGTATACCCTGGCACTCTCGTTGCTGCCTAGCGGATTAAGTCCGCCATCGTCATAGCCGCGCAATGATATAAGATCCATACCGGGAACATAATATCCTCCGGACATTCCGTCACCTCCGACGCTGAATCCTTCGTAGGGGGAAAGTTTATATTTATTGTAATGTCCCAGATATCCCAGCTCCGCTTTTGCCATGAATACCAGTTTCTGGTCGGGAGTAAGCGGATAATACCAGGCGACTTTTGCCAGCCATTTATGATATTCGACCCATTTGTATCTTTTTTCATTATTGGCATCATACTGCTCCTTTGTGCCGCTAATCCCCATTTCAAAATTAGTGTTGTATTCATCTATCTCCTTGTATTTTATTCCGTCTAATAGAGAATAGGGTGGGGTTATGGCCACGCTTAGTGAGAAATCGGTACCGCTGCTCGGATAAATATATTGGTTGGTAGTGTTCCTGGCCAATACCGTCTTAAATGATATGACATTTGAATTGCCTGTATGTATAGGGAAATAATACGGGTAGTTCCATAAGTCATAATATTGGTATCCCAATTCGTTATACAGTGTGAAGTAGTGGTCGGGAAGAGTCAGCCTACGCCCCAGTCCTATAGCCAATCCTGCACTTTTAAGGTGATAGGTTGCGTCGCTGGTGGAGCCCAGCCATGTTCGGGAATCATTCTGCCTGGAGTAATATGCGGAAACCGTAAGCGAGTTTGGTTTTTTGCCTCCGAGCCAGGGATCCGTGAAACTGAGGGATCCTCCCGAATACCACGAACCGTTGGTTTGGTATCTTACAGCCAGCTGTTGGTTTTTGCCGTGAGGATAAGGCTTCCACGCACCTTTTTTGAACAAATCCTGCATGGCGAAGTTAGTCAGTTGCACACCCACCGACCCGATAAACTGTCCCTGGCCTACGCCGAAGGATATGTCGAATTTATCTCCGGCCATTTCGACCATCGGCCATGCGATATCCACAAGGTCATTGGAAATAGGAGTTGGCACAGGCCACGAATAATCGAATCGTTGCCCCTGCGCAAGTTCCCTGACAGTTCTCATAATCAAAGCCCTGTTGTAGAGCTCTCCGGGACGTGTATAAATATCGCGGCGTATAACCTCGTCGTCGGTTTTGATATTTCCCGTTATATCTACATTGTTGATCGTGAACGGTCGACCTTCAAATATCTTTATGTCCAGATCGATAGAATCTTTACCTATAACTACTTCTGTAGGCTCTACCATAGAAAAAAGGTATCCCTGGTTCTGGTACATAGATTTTATCTGGGTAGGATCTTCAGGGTTTTCTTCTTTCCCCAGGCCGAGGCGCTGGTCGATAAGCTTCTTATCGTATACATCGCCTTTTTTTATCCCGAAAATTGTCTGAAGCAATTCGGTTGGATATACAG
>CAKUKW010000080.1 GCA_934663885.1 uncultured Tidjanibacter sp. | reverse complement strand
CCTTACGGGCGTTCCTTTCATTCAGCCCTTCGAAATCGAAGGTAAGATTGTAAGTGCTCCCGTCATAAGTTACCGTCATGGTATTACCGGTCGCGGGGATCATTACGGTAAAATAACCATCTTCGACTTCTTGGTAATAGGTGCCTTCCAGTCCGTATTGCGGGGAATATACACCGCCTTTGAGCGTATACGGCTCCATTTCTGAAGGCACATTAAGGTCGAAGGTATATGTTCCTTGGGCCAGCAGCGAAGAGCCAAGCGGCAGATATCCTGCAACAGAGATCTCCTTCTTTTCCGAATCGTCGGTCAGCGTCAGAGCCACCATATAGGATTTATCATTCCACACATCGATTATGCGCGCTTCCTTCACTTTTGTGAAAGTAGTGGTATACATCTCCTTTGCCGACTGTATATACGTATATAAAGGTTTGCCCTGGAAGTATGCCTGATATGTAATTTCACTTCCGTTCTCGGAATCAACCCCTTCGAAATCAACTATGACCAGGTAGCCGTCATCTTCTTCGGAAACGGTCATTGTACCTCCATTCATAAGCAGAAGGCTTGAGGGCATACCGCCATGAATAGTAATACAATATGTCCCGTCCTGTGAAGTCATCATAGTTCCCTTGCCGGGATTAATATTGAATTTGGCTATTTCTTCAGTGCGAGTAAGAGTAAAGGTGCCGACAGGAATCTTGTTAAGATCCGCTTTGTTTTCGGGAGTAATCACATCATGGTAAAACGCGATATTCATTACTTGATACATCCCTTGTTCAATGTCCTTTCCCATCTGCAGTTGATAATAACCGACATTTTCCCATGAGCGCTGCTCAAAATAATAGAGGTTGGCCGAGGGAAACTTCATATCGGGAAGTTCGCCGGCTTTCTGGTCTACCTTAAGGGTCTTCCTGATAATATTATCACCCTCCCCGGCAGTAACCGTAACCGTAGCCTGTGGCATCGCCTCCAGAAGTTTGTTGACCGCCGCGGTAACCGTAAATTGACCTTCGCCCTTTGCGACGACACACCACGCCTGGTCAGACTGTACATCCCATATCTCCTGGTTGGTCGTAACTGTTATATTCTTTTCTCCGCCGGCTGCCTCGAAAACAATATCAGTTGCAGGCTCCAATGTCAGTTCGGCGGAAATAACTATAATCTCCCTACCGGGCTGGTCGGCCTTTATCGTTTTCGTAATGGTATTGTCGCCTTCTCCCGCAATTACGGTTATTACAGCCTGGGGCATGGCATCTTCGCTTTCATTGGCTTTTACGGTCAGCGTAAATTCACCGGTGCCCTTGGTTACTTCGCACCATGTCTGGTCGGACTTAGCGTCCCATTCATCCTGATTAGTCGTAACCTTAATCTTTACGGTTTCCCCTTCGACATCGAAAACGATATCGGTTGCCGGCTCCAGTTGGAGGCTGGCGTCTTCTTTTTTGGTCTTCTCGCAAGACCACATTCCCGCTACAAGTATAGCCGAAATTGCAAATAGTAAAACTCTTTTCATTAGATAATTATAATTGGTTAATAATAGGGAGTCACTGTTTCATATCTCTCAAACGACATAAGCCGCCTTGCGAAAATATATAAATTAGAACATTTATCAAATAACCTGGCATATTATGAGCCCTTGCCTAAAACCGTACCGCACCGCCACACCGCCTCTCCGCAAGAGGCAGCATACTGAAGACCAAAGTGTAAAGTGTAGCCGGATTAAATATCGTGCGAAAGGTGTGCAGGTATTATTTTTGAAATATCGTATCCACCCCAGTTTTCCGCCACGTAATCGAGGGTGCCCAACAGTTCCGGAATGTTCGTGAGGGTCACGAGCTTCATGCGGGTAGCCTTAAAATCCGGGAGTCCCTTGAAGTAATTCGAAAGGTGTCTGCGCATCTCCAGTACCCCGACCTTCTCCCCTTTTACCTCGATGGATTTGATAAGGTGCCGTTTTGCTATCCCGACGCGCTCTGTGACCGACGGCTGCGGAAGTATTTCCCCGGTGGCCAGATAATGCTTTATCTCGCGAAATATCCACGGCCTGCCGTAAGTGGCCCTCCCTATCATTATCCCGTCCACCCCGTAACGGTCGAAATACAGCGCCGCCTTCTCCGCCGAGTCAATGTCCCCGTTGCCTATTACCGGAATTTTAATTGCCGGATTATTTTTGACTTTCCCTATTAGTGTCCAGTCGGCCTCGCCCCTGTAAAGTTGCGAGCGTGTGCGCCCGTGTATTGTAAGCGCCGATATGCCCGCGTCCTGCAGCCTCAGCGCGATTTCCTCTATATTCTTGTTATCATCATCCCACCCAAGCCTGGTCTTGACCGTAACGGGAGTTTTAACGGCATCCACAATACGGCGTGTCATTTCGACCATCAGCGGAATGTCGCGCATCATTCCGCTGCCGGCGCCGCGGTTAGCTATTTTCTTTACGGGACACCCGAAATTTATATCAATTATATCCGGCTTTGCCTTCTCGGCTATAACCGCCGACTCCACCATAGTATCTATAAGGTGTCCGTATATTTGTATCCCGACCGGGCGTTCCTGATCGGATATGTCGAGTTTGGCGCGCGACTTGGCGGCATCCCTTATCAGCCCGTCAGAAGATATGAATTCGGTATAAACCACGTCCGCCCCGAAATCCTTGCATATAAAACGGAACGACGGATCGGTAACATCCTCCATCGGAGCCAGGAAAAGCGGTTTGTCGCCAATATTTACATTACCTATTTTCATCGTCCTCGCTGCGTTTTATCCCTGCAAAGATAGACGTTTGAGCCTTAAAACAGGAAACAGCCCTGTTTTTTATGCTTTTCTAACTATCTTTGTACAATTATAAAGATCATTTATATTCGTCTTTTTAATAACCGACGTGCGAGAAAGCGTTAAAAAATCGAGCGAAAGAAACCGTTAAAAAACGGAGAAGTTTGATTGCTTCAAACCGCGAAGGCGTCCGTTTTAGGTTTCAGAGCGAAGATTTTAGCTTTCGAACACATCGGGGTCTTTTTTGCTCCACTTTTTGGACAAGCAAAAAGGGGAAGGAAATGTTAATACAGAATAATAGATCCATAAATATGTATATTGAAAACCACCTGTCCGAAGCAGTCAAATCGGTAGCAGAAGGCCTTTACGGCCCCGTCGAAGCTATTTCACAATTACAGATACAGAAAACGCGCAAGGAGTTTGAAGGCGACTATACTGTCGTCGTCTTTCCCCTGCTCAAGGCGAGCCGCAAGGGCCCCGAGGCCACTGCCGCAGAAATAGGCGAAAAACTACAGGCCGACATCCCTTATATCCGCTCTTTCAATGTGGTCAAAGGCTTCCTTAACTTTTCCCTCGATGCGGGTTTCTGGGCTGAAAGGCTCGCAGAGATAACCTCCGACATCGCATTTGGTTCAGGTCATCCTACAGGCAAAACAATAATGGTCGAGTACTCCTCGCCAAACACCAACAAGCCGCTCCACCTCGGCCACATCCGTAACAACCTTCTGGGTTATTCGGTGGCGGAAATACTCAAAGCTAACGGTCACAACGTCATCAAGGCGAACCTTGTGAACGACCGCGGCATCCACATCTGTAAAAGCATGCTCGCGTGGAAACTTTACGGCGGCGAAACACCCCGGAGCAGCGGCATGAAGGGCGACCACCTGGTGGGTAAATATTATGTCGAATTCGACCGGCACTATAAAGCCGAAATCAAGGAACTGATGGACGGAGGCATGTCCGAGGAGGATGCCAAGCGCGAGGCCCCCGTAATGAAGCAGGCGCAGGAAATGCTCCGCGGATGGGAGGCCAAAGATCCCGGAATCTATTCCCTTTGGGAGACTATGAACGGCTGGGTCTATGACGGTTTCGAGAAAACGTACCGCGATCTGGGCGTCGATTTCGACAAGATATACTACGAGTCGCAGACTTACCTGCTCGGCAAGGAGATTGTGGAGGAAGGAGTGCGGAAAGGCGTGTTTTACCGCCGCGGAGACGGCTCCGTATGGGTCGATCTTACCGACGATGGGCTCGACGAAAAACTTCTTCTGAGGGCAGACGGCACATCCGTTTACATGACGCAGGATCTGGGTACGGCCTCCAGGCGATTCAGGGAGGATAATCTGGACAAACTGGTTTACGTGGTCGGAAACGAGCAGAACTACCATTTCCAGGTACTTAAACTGATTTTCAAAAAACTGGGCCACACCGATTGGAGCGACAACATTTACCACCTTTCCTACGGCATGGTCGAACTTCCAGAGGGTAAGATGAAATCGCGCGAAGGGACGGTTGTCGACGCCGACGACCTAATCGAAGGAATGGTCAAGACCGCCCGCGAGATGTCGCAGGAACTTGGCAAGCTCGACGGCGTGCCGGAAGCGGAAGCGGAAAGTATAAGCCGCATGGTCGGAATGGGGGCCCTGAAATATTTCATTCTCAAGGTCGACCCTAAGAAGACGATGCTTTTTGACCCCAAGGAGTCCATAGATTTCAACGGCAATACCGGCCCGTTCATTCAGTACACCCATGCCCGTATACGCTCGGTACTCCGCAAGGCGGCCGAGGGGAGCATTGATTATACCCTTACGGGCGAAAGCGCTGAACTACCGGGGCCCGCTGAAATCGAGCTTATAAAGATAATGGTAGATTATCCAGCCACAGTTGCGGCGGCGGGCGAAAACTACGCTCCGTCTGCTATCGCCAATTATATCTACGACCTTGCCAAGGCCTTCAACGGCTATTACCACGACAACTCCATCATCCGCGAGGAAAATGCCGCTATGCGCAACCTTAGGCTCCGCTTGAGCGAACAGATTGCCGCCATAATAAAATCGGGAATGAAACTCCTCGGCATCGAAGTACCGGAAAGGATGTGACATCAAATTAAATAAATAAAAGCGGGTACATGGAATTATGCACCCGCTTTTGTAATTTACATATTCAATAACTTACGACACCGGCTTGTTCGGATCCGGTAAAATTATAGGCTGGCCGTCGAGTTCGTCGGCAATATCGGGCGGAAGCTCCTCGGCGGTTATAGTTTCGATATGCGGTTGCCCGGGCATCCCGCTTCCCTCCGCCAGAAAATCGTCCAGCGAGAAATTTTCCGGAGAGAATTCAGACGGATCCAACCCGGTCGGAGGAATACCGTTGAATGCGTTGGCTATCTGTTCCGCCATCTGGTTTATACCATCCCTGAGCTTGGAGCCTATCATCATTTTCATCATCATATTAAGGTCGGCATGCAGTACGAGCCTCATACGCGTGTCGTACGGCCCCATCTCCTTCATCTGTATCCAGAAAGTAAAATCGAGCGGCGAACCGTCCTCCCCTGTTAATTTTATATAGCTGTCCGGCTCCTTGTCTACTATCATCAGTTTCATAGTTATCCCCTGCACCTTGAATGAACAACTGTTCTCATTGGCCTGCCAGTCCTGCAGCCTGTCCTTAACCAGGGGCGTAAAGTTGGTGAAGTCCGACAATACCCTGTATACTTCGGAGGCCGGACGCCGTATCTGTTGTTGTTTGCTTTCGTATTTTTCCATTATAAAATCCTGATTTTATTCCATCGGGGTTGTTATCCCGCAGATAAATAACTTATTTTGTACCTTATGTATTGTGTATACCATAAGGATAAAACGTTTTACTTCTCTTCAGCCGCTCCAAAGGGGGCTCTCACCGTTGATTACAATGCAGGAGAAATAACTCCTGCAAATTTGATTCAAAAAATCGGAATTAACAAAGGGCTGTGGATAGTGTCCGACGACCCTGAAGCGTCTTTCTCGTATTTTTGCAGGCTGTTTACAAATGTTGCAGCAGCGGGCGGGGTTGTGGGCAATCCCGCCGGGGAGATACTGATGATCCACCGCAAAGGCTGGTGGGACCTCCCTAAAGGGCACATAGAGGATGGCGAATCGCCCCTGCAGGCCGCATTGAGGGAAATAAATGAAGAAACGGGGTTGGCCGAACTCTCCGGAGGCGATCAGCTATGCCGCACCATGCACTTCTACGACGACTTCGGCTCGTGGGAGCTGAAAACAACCTGGTGGCATGACATCAAGTCAACGGGCACGGAGCCTCTCCTTCCCCAAAAAGAGGAGGGCATCGACCGGGCCGAGTGGCTTTCGGGCGAAGCCTTGACGAAAGCCCTCCGAAGTTCCTACCCGACCGTACGTAAAGTCATCGCCAAACATCTGAAAATAAACGGATAACGCACCTTATTACTAATTAGTTCCCCTGCCTGCCCCCGGGTTTGGCGAAAAATACTTAACTTTAGCCTCGCGGCGGTAAGACTATAAACCGGTCCTAACATGAAAAGAACTTCTAAAACAAACTACGATATGAAAAGAGTAACTAAAATTTTAATCTTTATTATGGCAGTTGGCCTCGTGGCGGGATGCGCCGGAAATGAAAAAAGCAAAGGGCTTGTGATAAACAACGTCCTGACCGAAGCCGAAAAGGCGGCAGGTATCTTCACGCCCGAAGTGATGTGGAAAATGGGCCGCATTGGCTCACACGCCGTTTCTCCCGACGGTAAGCAGCTCGTTTACACCACCACCTACTACAGCATCGAAGAAAACCGAGGCGTAACCTCGCTCTTCGTAATGCCGGTTGAAGGGGGCGACCCCGTCCGGATAACCGATCACGCAGGTAATGACAGCGACCCTTCGTGGAACAAGGCCGGCGACAGGATATACTTTATGAGCGACCGTGGAGGCGATTCCCAGATATGGAGCATCGCCCCCGACGGCACCGGTATGAAGCAGTTTTCCAAGATTGACGGCGGCATCGAAGCATTCGGCATCGCTCCTTCCGGAGACAGGCTTTTTTATATTCAGCCCGTCAAGGTGGGGAAAATCAAATCTTCGGACGTTTTCCCCGACATGCCCCAATCCCGCGCCCTTATTTATGACGACCTTATGGCACGTCATTGGAACTACTGGGACGAGGGTGAATACAGGCATATCTTCATCGCGCAGATAACCGATGCGGGCATTTCCGAAGGCCTCGACATTATGCAGGGCGAAGCGTGGGACGCCCCTATGGCGCCCTATTTCGACGCAGCCGAGATCACGTGGAACAACGCCGGGACCCAGCTCGCCTACACCTGTAAGAAGATGACGGGAACCGAGTATGCCGTCTCGACCGACTCCGACATCTACCTCTATGATATTGCCTCCGGAAAGACGGCCAACATAAACAAGTCCATAACCCCGAACGACCACGTCACCAGGGCGGCCCGTTTCCCCGGGTATGACAAATACCCCGTTTTCTCGCCGGACGATTCAATGATAGCTTTTATCAGCATGCCGCGCGCGGGCAACGAGGCAGATAAGGAAAGGCTCGTTGTATACACCATAAACGACGGGTCGTTCATCGACCTTTCGCAGAACTTCGATTCGCAGGCAGCCAATGCCGTATGGACAGACAATAGCACGATCCACTTTATCGCTCCCCTCAAGGGAACGCACCAGATATGCAGCGTGCATGTTTCCGATAATCCGCAGGTAACTGTACTCACATCAGGCGACCACGACATAGGCGCACTTTCGATGGCAGGCGGCTCCTCGGTCGTAAGCATGACCACCCTTTCGCAGGCCGCGGAGCTTTACCGGGTCGACGGCGGCTACCTGACACAGATAACTTTCGAGAACAGGCACATATACGATAACATAAAGATGGGCGAAGTCCAGAAACGCTGGATAAGGTCTACGGACGGCACTGAAGTCCTTACGTGGGTTACCCTTCCTCCCGACTTCGACCCGTCGAAGAAATACCCCGCCCTGCTTTATTGCCAGGGCGGACCGCAGAGCACGCTCGAATGGAGTTTCCGGTGGAATTACCAGCTTATGGCGGCCCAGGGCTACATAGTGGTTGCTCCGGCCCGCAAGGGAGTCCCCGGCTTCGGGCAGGCATGGACCGACCAGATATCGGGCGACTACAGCGGCCAGAATATCCGTGATCTCCTTTCGGCAATAGACGAAGTGGCCAGGGAGCCGTGGGTCGACGCCGACAGGCTCGGATGCGTAGGCGCGAGCTACGGAGGCTACACGGCATTCTACCTTGCCGGAACGCACAACAAGAGGTTCAAAGCGTTCATCTCGCATTGCGGCATCTTCAACTTTGAATCCATGTACGGCCATACGGAAGAACTTTTCTTCATCAACAACGACTACGGCGGCCCGTACTGGGAGAAGGATAATAAAATCATACAGAGGTCCTACGCCAACTCGCCGCACAGGTTCGTTGCCGAGTGGGACACCCCGATACTAATAATCACCGGCCTGAACGACTTCCGTATCCCTTATACCCAGAGCCTCGAAGCTCTTACGGCAGCCAGGGTGCGCGGAGTACCGGCGAAGCTGGTTGCTTTCGAGAACGAAGCCCACCAGGTCTTCAAGCCCCAGAACAACATCGTCTGGAACAGGGAATTTTTCGGATGGCTGGACACGTACCTGAAATAACAGAGCATATCAGCCCTCTATAGTATGTGGCCCGCCGAATGCGCCACCGG
>CAKUKW010000079.1 GCA_934663885.1 uncultured Tidjanibacter sp. | reverse complement strand
CCCTCACATTAGTTGGGTTGAATATACGGTAAGAAATTAATGAAATGCGGCATCTGAATACACCGATATAATAGCTGGCGTCGGAAGAGACATACCACTTCTTTTGGACAATATATTCACGGCAAACCCTGCGAATTCTGTTGACCTGGATGCCCCTAAAAATTAGGGATGCCCGCATGGGCATCCCTTTCAGATTTGGAGCGGAAAACGAGATTCGAACTCGCGACCCTCAGCTTGGGAAGCTGATGCTCTACCGACTGAGCTATTTCCGCTTATGGCTTTCTTACTTTTTATCCTTCCGCCACTTGTTACCTCCTCGTATCTATCCGCACCGCCCTTAGGGCGACTGCGGTACTTCGTCGGTGCTCTCCGCCACCATTCGGCCGGCGTCGGGTGGGAAGCTGATGCTCTACCGACTGAGCTATTTCCGCTTATTGGCCGGGAAGACAGCTTATATGTTTCCGGAATACAAAGATATTAAAAATACCAAACGTCCGTTCCGGTTGACTTTTATTTTTTGAGAATTTCCCATTTAACCGAAAATATCGTTCAGCACTGCAGCAAGCCTGTAACCGGCATACAACAGCTGCCGTTCGAGCAGCCCGTTGAAATCATAAACGTACTGATACCGCAGGTCGGCTCCTTCAGTCGTATTTTCGCAGATAACAGCGGCCGCTACAACCGTTTCTTCGAACCAGTCATACACACTTCCGGCGGTAACAGCTTTTATCTCCTTTTTACCGCACCGGTCGAGTTGCTCACGCCATTCGGTATGGCTCCACTTGCGGGCAGATTCAATGAACTCCGTATCCCAGACCGAATGGAGGTTTGTCGGTGTGCCGAACCATCTCACAGGCACGTTGTTGCCGCCCCTGTCCGATAGCCTTCCGGCATGCATCGGGCAATGCATATCCCCTACCATGTGAACCAGCATTTTCAGGTAATCGGAGCGAAGACTATCCGAAAGCTCTCCCGATTTAAGCGCCGATATTACCATCTCCATTGCGGTAAGTACATCTCCTGCCGGTTCCTTCCGCATGGTTTCGTAAGTATACCCTTCATCAACATTGGCGTAATGCCACGTTTTTGTAACATCATAACCCCCTTTCCACCCGGGTGAATTCTGGAGGTTATCCATCCACGAGGAATAATAGACCATCGATCTGCCTTCCAGTATACTGTCGATTGCCTTTTTCGCCCGCCTTGTGAGATGCGCCTCTGCTATGGAGGCTATCACGTCGTGTCCTTTTTGTCCCCACCCGAAAGCCGGAAGACAGCCGACCGAAAAAAATAACAGCAGAAAAACCGTCTTTTTCATATCCTTGGAAATTTATAATGCAAATATACCCTTTTAGGAAAAATTCAGCATACGAATTGCAGTAATTATCTACGTTATAACATTGGTTAGGGTCCGAAAAGGGAAAGTTTTCTTATCTTGCGGGCCGTTTAGGTTAATAATAAAGGAGATATGGACATAGCGGCACTAAAGCAAAGGTACTCGGCCTTTTTCACATTGGCTGAGAATACTTTCAGCGAGCGCAGCATAGCAATGATAAACGACGCGTTCGAGAGGACGGCCATGGCGCTTGACAGAATGACACGCTACGACGGTTCACCACTGATAGAGCATTCGGTCCGCACGGCGGAAATAGTGATTTCGGAGATAGGACTCGGCCGCAACTCGACCATAGCGGCATTGGTCCACGACGCCGTACGCATGAACTTCATTCCCATTTCCACCGTAAGGGAAAAATACGGTGAAGAGCCCGCACAGATACTCGAGGGCCTCAACCTCATTTCCAAAGTCGATACCAAGATATCCATGAAGCAGGCGGACAACTTCCGCGAACTCATCATTTCATATTCCACCGACCCGCGCGTAATACTCATAAAACTGGCCGACAGGCTGGAGGTAATGCGTACGCTGGAAATGTTCCCCGATCACAAGAGGCGCAAGAAGAGTTGGGAGAGCATGAACCTCTATGCGCAGATCGCCCATAAGCTGGGACTTTACTCCATCAAGAGCGAACTGGAAGATATTTCCCTGAGCTACCTCGAACCGGAGGACTACTCGCACATTAAGGAAAAACTCGAAGAGACTACGGAGGAGCGTGACATATTCATCGCATCGTTCTTCGCTCCCATCGAGGAAAAACTCCGCCAGCAGGGTATACAATTTCACATGAAGGGACGCACCAAGTCGGTTTATTCGATATGGAAAAAGATGAAACGCACGGGCGTCAGCTTTGAGGAAGTTTACGACATATTCGCCATACGAATAATCGTTGACTGTCCGCGCGAAACGGAAAAGCAGGTTTGCTGGAATGTCTATTCCATAATCACGGACTTTTACACGCCGAATCCCGATAGGCTCCGTGACTGGGTCTCGATACCAAAGTCGAACGGATACGAATCCCTCCACACGACGGTCGTAACCAAAGAGGGGCGCTGGGTGGAGGTTCAGATACGCTCGGAGCGCATGGACGAAGTCGCTGAGCGTGGCATTGCCGCCCACTGGCGCTATAAGGGCGTCCACGGCGCGGGTAACCGCAACGAGGAGTGGATGTCGCGCCTGCGCGAGATAATGGAGGAGACAGATCGCAATAAAATTCCCAGGAAACTGGATACGGGTGACGCGGCCTCATCAGAGGAAATATTCGTATTCACACCCAAAGGCGACCTGCGCAAACTGCCTAAAGGCGCTACGGTACTCGACTTCGCGTTCGACATACATACGGATGTCGGCGCTTCGTGCGTGGGGGCGAAAGTCGGCGACCGCAATGTATCTATCAGGGAGGTGCTGAAGAACGGTGATATCGTAAGTATCGTAACCTCTAAGAACCAGAAACCCAAGGCCGACTGGCTAAACGTGGTCGTTACCAGCAAGGCCAAGAACAAGATAAAGGCATGCCTGCGTGAGGAAGAGATAAAGATCGCAGACATAGGGCGCGAGGAACTTGAGCGCAAGATAAAGAACTGGAAGCTCAATATTTCGCTCGACGACGCGGTGGTCGCCCTGTGCAAGTATTACAAGATAAAGACCGGGACTGAACTTTACGGGCGCATTGCGAGCGCCGATATCGATGTCGCCGACCTTAAGGAACTTATCCAGAAACATATCAACGGCGAGCTCTTCGAGGTAAAGATCCCTCCCCCGCCCCACAACACCGAAAAGTCAGCGCCGCAGAACGAAGATGCGGGAGGCGATGCGCTGATAATAGAGGACGCGATCAAAGGGCTGGATTATAAAATGGGGAAATGCTGTAACCCGATATTCGGGGACGATATTTTCGGGTTCACCACCATCAGCTCCGGTATCACCATTCACCGCAACGACTGCCCGAACGCCAAAAGGCTCAAGGAAATGTATCCCTACAGGGTGCTTCCGGCGCGCTGGAGGAGTAACGCCGCCAATGCAGGGTTCATAGCCTCGATACGAGTCGTGGCCGAGGATACGGCGGGAATGGTGAACAGAATAACGGAGACTATCGCTGGGCACAGGATAAACATTCGTTCCATGAACCTGTTGCCAATGCGCGACAACCGCATCGGAGGGATCGTCAACATCGAAGTTCCGAATACGGCTATAGTGGATACCATATCTTTCACCCTGTTGAAGGTTAAAGGAGTCGAAAAGGCCTACAGGGTCGCGCAGTAATATCAGCGACAGCGTGGCAATCTGTGCGCCCGGCAGATGGATCCCCCGTTATCAGCGTACATAAGAGGTGGCCAGTTTATTCCGGTTTCCCGCCCCATCCGTGACGGTTATAACGATTTCGTGCGTAACGCCCTTACCAAACACTGCGTCGTCGAATTTATGTATGAGGCGGCCCCTGATGGAGTCGTATTCCAGTATGGCCCATTTGCCGTCTATCAATGCCTCATAGGTACTTATACCGGAAAACTCGTCCCTCACGTTAAAGATAAGCGTTTGGGCCTGCGACATATCTGCGTCTTTTGCGAAACCGGCTTTTATGGCGGGCGCCTTCGTATCGGCCACGACACAATAGTTCCCGAAACTGCGTACTTTCCCGCGTACGACTCCTTCCGATGATTTTCCGCCGGCGTATATTAAACCTCCTTTATCGTTCACTCTTGCGAGCACCGCATTGCGAGGGTATCCCTCGGGCAGGGAATCCCTTACCTCCAACTCTATGGCAGAAAGCAGCGGAACCGAAAGGTCGCCGACCGAATAAAGCGGAGAGAGCACCCTCAAGGAAGTTTCCTTATTTTGGATTGTACGGTTTTCGATTTCGTACTGGCTGTAAAAAACCGATTCGAAAAGCGAACGGGCAGGTATG
The DNA here is from genome assembly GCA_934663885.1 of uncultured Tidjanibacter sp. Taxonomy (GTDB): domain Bacteria; phylum Bacteroidota; class Bacteroidia; order Bacteroidales; family Rikenellaceae; genus Tidjanibacter. The sequence continues at coordinate 4,234 of CAKUKW010000079.1, read as the reverse complement.
CTTACGCTCAGGCCGCCCGTGGTCTTGGCGAAAGAGTGGTTGAAGCCTACTTTAACCGCACCTTCAGCCACAGCCGGAATATCTTTGAAAGCGCCCGCGTCATAAACCAAATCGAACTCGAGCCTCGAGACATTGCCGCTGTCGTCCTCCACCGATATCTCTATCTTACCGTCCGCAGTGGGATCTATAAGCCCCCTTTCGACCACCCTGCCGTAAAAAGGCAAATCCGGGCGCGACATTACCGCCAGCCTGACGACGTCGTTGCGGCTTACCTGGTTGAGTTCGTATTGGGATATTGCGGGTTTATATGACGCCTGTCCAAAAGTGAAACTATCCATGATATATTGGAAACGCAGTATACCGTCCACTGCAAGGTTTATACGATAAACCGCCATAGTATTCGAAGCGCCGTTCTTGTGATCCACCACCTCTATAGCGAAATATCCCCCGTTGCCCACAGTCATCCTGCCGTCCGGAATCCCATAAACGCCATCCTCTCCTTTGGTGGTGGCAGCCTCGGCCGCTTTCCTGTGCACGGGTACGCCCGAAAGGGTATCCACGGCAAAATAGTAGATCCTATGTATATCGGGCGGAATATTGTCCTTGATCCCGAATGAGGCCCTTTTCAAAGGATTGTATACGCGATTGGTAGCCTGGTCGCGAATTTCGAAATGAAGGTGCGGCCCGTATGAACGTCCCGAATTACCCGAATAGCCTATGACCTCCCCCTTCATAAACGAGAACATATTCTGCGGGGGATAAATATCCATACTGTTCTTCTTCTCCTTGTACTGCATGGAGTCCACGTAGAAGCCGAGGCTCTGCTCGAAAGCGCTCAGGTGGCCGTAAACCGTCATGGTGCCATCGGGGTGGGCAAGGTAAACCGCACGCCCGTACCCTCCCGGGTTTATGCTCACACGGCTGACATAACCGTCCTTAGCGGCAAGAACGAGGAGGCCTTCGACGCCACCGGTCTTAATGTCTATGCCGGCGTGGATGTTGGCGGCGCGTAATTCCCCGAAATTCGCCGACAGCGCCGGATCGTATTTCAACTTGATCGGCAGGCCGTAATCCTGGCCCGTAAGTCCGAAAGTGGCAAAAATGAAAACAACAACGGTGGTAATTATCCTATTCATTGTCCTTTAAGATTTCTTCGCATATTCGTAGTGCGGTTTCGTACCCGAAGCCCCTCGAAAGGGCGAACCGCATCAGTTTTCCTTTGCGCTCATAAACCGTGCCTTTTGCTTCGGCGGCCTTTTTTTCCAGGAGCGAGCGCAGTTTTTTTTCCGCATCGCCGCTCCCGATCCCCTCCAGGGACGAGCTTATTATTTCAGGGGCCACCCCTTTAGCCTTGAGACCGGCACTTATCTTATAGGGACCCCACCCCGCCAGCCTCGATTTATCACGTATGAAAGCCTCCGCATAGCGGGTATCATCGATGAATCTTTCACGTTGCAGGCGCGCAAGGATATCACGCGTATCGCCCTCGGCTATGTTCCAGCCACGCATAAGCCTCAGTGCATCGCCGCTCGAACGCTCTGCACGTGAGCAGTACCTCATAAGGGACGACAGCGCCTGTTCGGGCGTTTTCTGCCTGGGCTGACGCGGCGCGCTCCCTCTATATTTCAACCTTTCCGGCATCTGGCGATCCTTTCCTTTCCGTTAATATCCATGATAAGCCCAATATCCCGAAAACCCAGTTCTTCCATCAAAGCACATACTTCCTGAGCGAAATCTTCATGCACCTCGAACCAAAGCTCTCCCTCATTTGAAAGCGCTTTACATGCCAGGCTTCCTATAGTCCTGTAAAAAAGCAACGGGTCGCCGTCAGGCACAAAAAGTGCTCCGGCGGGCTCATGGCATGTCACGTTGGCACGCATTGAAAGTTTTTCGCCCTCAGGGATATAGGGAGGGTTCGAAACTATAATATCAAATTGCCCGGGAGGCAGCAGGTCAAGCAGTTCTTCCTGCGGCAACAACACATCGGCCATGATAAAATTCGCTTCCACGCCATTGGCCCCGGCGTTTTTTCGTGCTACGGCAAGGGCTTCCCCGGAGACATCGACGGCGTAAACCTGGGTACCGGGAATGTTCTTCGCAAGCGCTATCGCGATAGCCCCGCTTCCGGTGCCTATATCGAGGATCTTTTCAGGGCGTACTTTCCGGGGATATTTTATAATTGCAGATACAAGTTCTTCCGTCTCAGGCCTCGGGATAAGGGTGGCTCCGGATACTCCGATCCGAAGGCCCATGAATTCGGTTTCCCCTGTAATATACTGCACCGGCTTCCACGAACCCAACTGGCTTAGGATATCTTTCAGTTTAATGGCATCATAATTTTCCACATCGGCGTCAGGATCCATAGCTGCTTCCTTGCGGCCGAAACCGTAGAAATGCCGGGTGACGACGAAAGCTATGGCCCGCGCTTCCTCACGGGGATATAAATCCCCTGCCGCGCGTATCAATATGTCTGTGATTTCCCGCCTTTTCATCGCTGCAAAGATACCAAACACAGCGCAAAACAAGACATATTCCCGGCTTTTATATTTATATTTGCATCTCACAAATCCTCAACACCATGTCGAAACAACTCACACCCGAAGAGAGGGAAATAATAAGGGAAACCGAAAGGATGGGCGCCGAGCAGGCCGAAAAAGATGACGGAGCCAAAAGCAGGGGAGCCGCATGGAAAAGCGGGATCACATTCGCCGTGATATTCTTTATCCTCGTTTTCGCGGGATATATGGTATTGAGGTGGGTGAACTGAAAAAGACTAAAATAAAAAGGCCGGTTATTCAGGCCTTATATTTTTCGCGACAATAAAGGGGTGTATTTGTTTTATCCGTTAAACTTCCGGCAATCTCAAAGTTATATTAAAAAGTATATTAAAGCTGCCTCAAAACAGCCCCTCTATAAATTCCTTCATTTCCCCCATCTTTCCTTCCATACTTTGCAGTAACTTGAGCTGCGCCCGCGTGCGGACAAGGTTGTGTCCGGGATATTGGATGCGGTAATAGGTATCGCCGTTAAGGTAGTCTGTAAGGAAGCGCACCGCCTGCATATAAGGGAACATGGCCGCACCGTAAGGCAGGTTTTCGATTTCGGCCTGCGTCAGGAATGACTTCGCCGATTCGATGTAACCTTCCGTAAAGGCCCGGAATATATCCATATCGAACTCCACATTGTCGGGGTCGGGGTCGTCCTCTTTCCCGGTATTGGCCGCAGAACGAAGAAAATCGCCGTAGTCGGAGAAAACGAAACTGGGCATAACGGTATCGAGGTCTATCACGCAAAGGACTGAACCGTCTTCGTCGAAAAGTATGTTATTGACCTTCGTATCGCAGTGGGAAACCCTTTTGGGAAGTTTGCCTTCGCGGTGCAGCCTCTCTGCCCAGCACATTCCATCCGAACGCGACATAAGTTCGTCCAACAGCTCACGTACTTCCGGTACCCTTCCCACGGCATCTTTATCTATGGCCTCCACGAACTCCCGGAGACGGAACTCCATATTATGGAAATCAGGTATCGTTTCACCCAGCTTATCGGGCATGTCCGAGAGCGTTTTCTGGAAGTCTCCGAACACCCTGCCCACTATCCGCGACGACTCCGGAGTGACGGCTTCAAGGGAAACCGACCCGGAGATAAAGACCATTAACCTCCAGTAACTTTCGCCGTCGAAATAATATCTTTTCCCGTCCCGCGCAGGAATAAAACGGAGAACTTTCCTATTGATATCGGGCTCGCCTTTCTCCGTCAGCTTCTGTTTTATGTGGGCAGTAACGGCTTCAATATTGCTCTGCAGAAGATCGACGTCCCGGAATATAGTGTGGTTGATGCGCTGCAGGAGGTAATCGGGCGTATCGACGCCCACTGTCTTTACAAAGTAGGAGTCGTTTATAAGTCCATTGCCAAAAGGCTTTACTTTTTCAACGACCTCCCGAAAATCGAATTTGCCGGCTATCTCCCTCAGGTCTTTCATTATAATTCTGTTTTTATCTTCCGAACAGTTTGCTGTCCAGCCTTACACCTATGGTCAGAACTTGCTGCCAACCCCATTTCGCACCGTCGTAGTGATGGACAGAAGAGACCTTTAAGTTTACGCCCGAACCTATATATCTTTCCCAGAACAACTCCAGGCGGTTGTATATACCGGTATTGGTCCTGTAAAATGTATCCCCGAAATAAAGACCGTCGCCGTATTGCACTCCCGAAGGATCGGCCGCATCGTAATACG
>CAKUKW010000078.1 GCA_934663885.1 uncultured Tidjanibacter sp. | reverse complement strand
ATAGCAAGGATAATTTCAAAAGGGATATTCTTGCGAGTTAAAGGGTAGATATTGTTGTTATACTGCGATTACGAACCATATAACGGGTTGTTTCATCCCGAATAGCAACTTTCGGATTCTCCTTTTTTATTAAGAGTAGTATTAGTTGATATTATGATAGTTAGCTAAATTTTACTTCTTTTTCAGCAACTATAACCTAAGGATATTCGTTCGCAATGTAGACTAAGAGGTAGACTATCCCCCCACACACACTTCGCATGTGTCTAATGATCAATGAATCGCATTTTTGAGGCTAAATGTAATGCTTGAAAGGCAATACTCCCGTTTTGATATCTTTCCCTGCCGTGAGAATCTCACCTATAGAATCGGCGAATTTTAATGTAACGGGAACACCATCCCCATATATGCAAGCATTATAGTTCAGTTTTGTTAAACTCAATATATCTTTACAAACAATCTCAATATCTGCCTCTCCTCTCGTAACTGCTATGTCAATCGGATTAGGCGTCTCCAATCCGATCTGGGTTTTAAATCTAGGGATAAAACCTTTTGTCCAAAGAAAAGCTTTCCGGTCATCATATTGCAACATCATCCCTCTAGGCACACAGTATTGATACTGCCGATATAATTTAAAGGCACTATTTTCTCTTATTCTAACCCCGACGATCCTTGATTTTCCTGCGACTGCTTCTTCAAATCCCAACCATTCTGCATCATCAAAATAGGTCTTAGCATGAATGAAAATCTCATTGGGATAGCTATTAAACCGATTATGATATGCTTCTAAAGATTGTGATACAATCTCAAAAGCATCTTGGTGTGAAAGATGGAACTCGCCGGTAGTAGGATTCCACCAAGGCCCAACATTGCCTCTGAAAACCATTCCATCGCCGGAGTCAAGAAACATCTGAGCTGCACAACAAGCATTCTTGTTTTTTGTATCGCCTTCGGTTTTCTTGTAGACTAACCCCAAATAGCAAACTCCATCCCTAACTTCGCCAAGTTTCCATGGGAGACCACCAAGTTTATAATAAAGAGTATTAGATATATTCCATGCCTTAGCTGTCTCAAACTTGCGTTCTTCTTCGATCTGCTTCTCGTTTAACAGATCTTCATAAGCAACTTTGCTTTCTCGAATTATTTGAGTAACGATTTTTGCAGATAATATTTTAGCCTTTAGCTGATTATGAAAATTAACTTCAAACTCATATGCTTCACGAAGCGCATCTTTCTCCGCTTGGAAAAACATATCCAATTGAGTAGAGCTACGCTCTTCTTTTTTCAGTCCGATGTTAACACTGTCCTCAGACTTTGGAATCCTTGAATTTGGCCTGCCGAATTTATAAATATCTTCAGGTATGATGATAAACCATACATCTACCGGCATTTCTTCACGATCCGTATACTGTATTAATGGTTGAACGTATAGATTTACCCAGTTATGGACCCGCTGATGCGAATCCGTATATTTTAGGTACGCATTAATCTCGTCCTGCTTAACATCAAGTTGAATAATATTATCAAAATTTATCGATATTCCGAATGTGGATTCTAAACCGGGGAAATTTGGGCGGGCGATTGAGATGTCTGCATTAACGATTGGAGCATGGATTTTTTTCAGATAGTCGATCATCTTTACCCTGAGGTCAGACGGGCCAATGATACCGATATTTTTAGCACCTTTAATTTTCTTCTGATCAAAAGGTCCAAAAAGCATTAAGCCATCCCGCGGATCAATAGCCGTTTGACCATTGCCGAATGTTAATAATGGTTCACTTATATATTTGAGAGTAGGTTCAATCATTAGTTTCTTCTTCTGTTAAATCTTCATAATAATCTTCTACCTTATCAACATCCATTTTAGAGTCAGGATCAATATATCCGACTTCACTCAAAAACATCTCCGGCCATTCTTTCATTACAAGGTGCTTACCCTGCATCGTAACTTTAATGCTTATACCTCCGTCTTCTTTGTTTTTGAGTCGCTGAACAAATGCGAGAAATAAATCTCTCCATGCTTCATTGAAAAGGCGTTTTCCTTTTTTTCTTCTAAAGGAATGCTGCTTCTTTTCATCATCTATCAATTTGAATCCATCCCACGTAAACAGAATATGTGATTTAAGTGAGAACCCAACAAATGGAAATAATGTCGGTTGAATTGAAACCCCATAATGCCAAAATCCCACTCCTCGCATTTCACCCAATAAAGCTTTAGCCTTTTTCTTCGTACTTGAAGGATAAGTAAATGTTACTCTGATAATTTTACCATATTTCGGGAGAAAATAAGCCAGCCGTTTATTTGACATTTCATGCTTCCTCAGACCTGTACGCCGGAGTACACTTACTATTGCGCAGTACATCAGCCTCTTAAAATGATTCTCAACATCTCTGTGTTGGGGGAATTTGTCCGACTCGAATCCTTCTAAAATATCCGTTAAAGAAAATGCGTAAGTATTTTCCGGCTTGACTTCAATCGATTCATTATCTCTGTGGACAAAGAAATTTAGATTATCATCAAACGAAGAAATTACAGTAGACAAGAGACTGATCGGGATATCTTTATTCAGATCCCTAATAGCTTTAGCCTGAGATGCATTTGCAAATTGATACATATAGAACCGATCTGGCATTTCTGCGACCGACCACCATGAAGTATAATAGAGTTCTTTTCTGGATGTGATTGAGCAATTTGAGATATATTCATTTTCGTACCATTCTGAAAAAGAAGAAGTTTGATTGTCAAAATTAGAAGGAATGTTGTCTTTCTCTAATTTCTTGAGTAGTTGCTTTAGTCCGTCAGCCCAGTTGTTATTAAAAGGGATATGGTTAATATTTGGCAGCCCTATAGCTAAATTGTATGCCGAATCGTCTATATGCAGAGGAATGATAAAATCATGTAGTTTTTCTTGATTTGCAATACTTTTCGCATACTCCAATTCATCTTCAATGCCTTGTCGAAGTAGGCCATCGTCCGTTACAATATTTCTTGAATAAACAAACAAGACTTTTATTGAGCAATCCAAGGCTTTTTGAATGGTTGCCCAAAAACGCTCTCCTCCGAGTAATCCACTTTTATCTATCCAGACTTTGTACCCCAACATTTCCAATCGGGACGCTATCCATATAGAGAACTCATTGTCCGCTGGAGTTGCGTGGCTTATAAAAATCGTGTCTCTCATAATTTACTCTTTCTTGGACTCTGTCAATAACTCCCGAACATTTACATTCAATATTTTAGCAATCTTGAATAGCGTTTCGATAGACGGTTGAGCCTCATTGGTGCACCATCGTGATACTGTTGCTTCATTCTTGTCCAGCCTTTCTGCGAGCCATTTACCAGTTCGCTTATTTTCTGCAAGGATAACCTTTAGTCTATTAAAATCCATACCTCAAACAATTGACCTATATTGCAAATATATTGATTTTTAGTCTATTTAAAAAATGGTTCAAGATTAGTTAAGTAGTATAAAAAACTATTTAACTATCTTAGGCTGCGGACGAATGGGACGATCATTTACTCCTGTGTTGGTGGGAAGTATTACTACCAGATCCGCGAGATCAAGAAACTTATCCAGAAACGGGTAATAAAGAGCACAGATGAATGCTTACATGCATTAATCGCTTATCACAAGCAATGAATAATAAGTAAGGGAATGTTTCTAGTGTATGTAATCTTATATAATCGCCTATAATGTTATATTTGCAGAATAGAGCTATTGTAATTATGAAATGGATATCAACTGCAGATATAAGACAGTGGGCGAATCTCAGAAATTGTCAAGAATGCTTGCCTGAATTAACTCGCAGATTAATTCGGGCAGCCCTATCTGACATAAAAAAGGCAAAATTTCCATCTGGAGAGAATGTTCAATTAGGTGGCTGGGACGGAATATTAGAAGTAGATAAAGGAAATGAATTCATTCCCGATGGCATTTCAGTTTGGGAATTCGGAACCAGTTCCGATCCTCGCACAAAAGCAGAGGAGGATTATTCGAAACGCTCAAAAGATCCTTTAAGTATTAATCCCCAAAATACAACTTTTGTTTTTGTGACCCCAAGAATATGGACAAAATCTGATGAGTGGATTGCCGAGAAGACGAAGGAAGGTATTTGGAAAGATGTACGTGTTATCACTGCTGAGAATCTTGAGGAATGGTTAGAAACTGCTCCCACAGTTGGTTTCTGGCTGGCAACGACTCAATTACATACATATCCTTCTAAAGATATTGAATCAACAGATTTATTTTGGGACTTATGGTCTCGAAACGGAGAGCATAGCATACAACCATCTTTGCTTTTAGGAGGAAGACAAAATGAAGTAAAAAAGCTTATTGAAAAGACATTAGAGGAAGGGTGGCTTGGCATCAAATCTTTATCTCAAGAGGAATCATTAGCTTTTATTGTTGCCGCATTTAAAACAAATAATGAATATGCGGAAGATTTCTTTTCAAGAAGTATAATAATCAACACCCCTGATGCTTTCAGAGATTTAATGATTCATAGTTCCCCATTAATCTTAATTCCTCGGTTTCTTGATATCGGACTATTTAATTATGCCGCGAGTCAGGGACATAAAGTAATTGTTCCATTGGGCGTCGAGCATCAAAATATTTCAGGATTTATAATAGACCTTAATGAAATTGATAGAGATGAATTTGTCAAATCATTAAAAGAATCAGGTTATAAACATGCAGAGCAATTATCTCGAGAATCTGTTAGAAATATTACTGTCCTAAGACGACAATTAGGATTCGTAGGAACTAGTCCTAAGTGGGCAGGAAAAGATAGTGTAAGAATAATCATTCCAGCCATCATAACGGGGAAATGGAATGACTCTTACGAGGGCGATAAAGAGGTTGTCTCCAAAATAGCTAATGCCCCATATGATGATTATATATCCAATGTTACGCCGTGGATTATATCTTCGGACTCACCCATAATACAGTTGGAGCATTTTTGGCGACTGACTTCGCCTTTAGATGCTTTTACATACTCATATTATTACTGGACAGCACAAGATTTCAGAAATCTTGAGGAAACTGTCTTAACGGTATTCTCTGAAACAGACGCTACTATAAAGAAAAAAGAAGAAGAGGATAATCTTTTATCATTCTTTAGACTCGGAGACCAGAAGAAATACTCAACTGCCCTACGTGAAGGACTATTACAATCCTTGATATTGATCGCAGAGTATGGCACTAAAATAAACCCCAACATAATATCTGAACCCCAGAAATGGGTAGATGATATAGTTAGGCAGATTTTAGCTAATCATGATCCGTATTACTGGAAAACAATAGACAGGCAACTCCCTCTTATAGCGGAAGCCTCTCCAGAGTCATTACTTTCTTGTTTAGAAAACTTATTGAATGATCCAGATAATACTCTGACAGAGGATTTATTTGCTGTTGAAAACAAAGCGGGATTATTCGCTCGTAACAATTACTATATTGGAGTTTTGTGGGCACTCGAATCGTTAGCATGGGATCCTCGGTATCTCGCCCGAGTAAGTTCAGTTCTTCTTAAATTATCTAAATACGCAAACACATCAAACAATGTCGAGAGACCTACGCATAGTCTTAAAGAAATCTTCCGGCCTTGGCATTGCCAGACTTTTGCAAGCTACGAAGAACAAAAAGATGTTCTATCTTTATTACTGAAGCAAGATGCCGAACTAGCGTGGAACTTTCTTATTACCTTATTGCCTGATCCAGTCGGAGAATCTGCATTTCCATCGCATAAAATGCGATGGCGGATGTTCGGTAAAGTAAAAGAGAATTATTATAATGTGGCTGATGTTCGAGAGGTTTATGCCTATGTGTTTGATCTGCTATTAAATAATACAGAACTAAAAGCTTCCCGATATTCAACTTTAATTCGTATATCAGGAAGCATCGGAGCGCCTAATAGAGCTAAATTATTTGAAAAATTAGAAGCAGAGAGACAAAACATACAGGATGATGATAACATTATCTGGAATGATTTAAGGCAGTTTATTCATCATCATCAAGAATTCCCGGATGCTAAATGGGCATTATCCGCTCAAGAATTAGAGCCGTATTTAAAAATGTACTATTTCTTTATACCGGAGGATGTTGTTGCAAAAAATATATGGGTATTTCATGAGCATAGGTTAGAGAATATTAATCCAGTACCTCATTCTAAACGAGGTGGATACGAGGAGAGTTCAAAGAAAGGTTTAGAATTTAGGGCGAACGCTCTTAAGGAGATATATGAGAAAGAAGGATTAAGAAAGGTTTTAGAGTGTGCAAATAAAGTTAAAATTCCATCTATGATGGGAGAGGTGTTTGCGTTCTTTGCACAAGAAAACGATATCGTCGAAACCATCAACTATTACTCAGGAAATGAAATTAATGTTGACTTTATCCGAGGTTTATTCTTCAGACTATCCAGGGTAAAAGCCGAAGAGGAGTTATTTAAAATTCTCAACACCCTTAAACTTGACAACCTTTCCATAGATATTGCAGGTAATATTTTAACTGTTACTAAGCAAACCCAAGAGACCTGGGTTTATCTTGATAGTTTAAGCAGAGAATTGCAAGATTACTATTGGAAAAATGTTCAGATAACTAATTGGGATAGCCCTGAAGAGGAAATAGAATATGCAGTCAATAAACTGATGGAATATAAAAGATACTCTTCTGCCATTGTCTATACCCATATGGTGCCTGACAAAATCTCCAGTGAAATAATTGCAGAATGTCTGTCGGGTATGTTTTTGGATAATATAGAGTCATTCTTACCGAATTCTTATGATGTTTCTGTGTTGCTAAAATCATTGGATTCTCGAAATGATCTAGATAATGATGCTATGATAACGATAGAACTACTTACCTCGTTATTTCATGATCGATATGGGTATAAGCCTAAAAGGGCCTTAAAGGCCCTTTTAGGAGATGTCGACTTTTGTCTCCAAATGATCAAATGGAAGTATATACAAAATAATGAAGTAGAATCTTTACTTGAAAAAGACGAACAAATTAGGAATGAAGTACTATTCAAAGCGCGAATCGCAACTAGCATTTTGGAGCAGTTCGATGTTATTCCTGGCATGAAGGAAGATAAGACGATAGACGAAGTTATGCTGAATAAATGGGTCGATGGCCTTCGAGAAACGGCAGATAAGTCTGGAAAACTGTTATATGCAGATTGCGTAATAGGAGATGTACTGGCAACTTATTCCCGACAAGAGTCGGATTATCCTCCTAAAGAAATTTGCGAGGTAATTGAAAGACTACATTCAAAAGAAGTTAATCAGCACTTTGGCGTAAAAATATATAATAGTCGTGGTATAACTGTCAGAAATCCTTTTGATGGGGGTATATTAGAGCAAAAGGAAGCTGAGTTTTTTAATAGAATCGCAGATAAGCATCGCAATACCTACCCGACGGTATGTAAGATATTTGAAGATTTGGCTAAGGATTATTTAAGGGACGGAGCACGGCACGATTATCAGGCAAAAGTTGACTCATTAGAATATTAACATATTCCAGACCTATCCACAATAAAAGAGAGGTTAAAATATGCAACCCTGTAAATATGCCAAAACTAAAAAACTATTTTAGAGAGAATAATTATATCATTGCACTAACGGCCGTAACTGTTGCTGTCGTGATTGTGCATTTTCTCACAAATGATATTAGTCCTCAAACATGGCTAAAGCAATTTTCATCGAGCCTATTTATTACCATTGCTGGTATTTGGATTACTGTTCTTTGCATTGACCAGATCATCAAAAAGAAAGAACAGCGTGAAAAAGACAGACTATTGAATATTGCTTATTTGGAAATAAGCAGAGCATTAAATTTTTACCTATTCAAATTAGATCGCATTTATAAAGTATCGAGTAAAGAAAAACCGGTATTTAAAGAGACATATAACGAGATGTATAATAGCGATCATTTTCAGGAGGCATTCATAAATTGTGATTTCACTAAAATAGCCCCATACCAAAATTGTACGTGGAGTCACTTCATACATTCCGCAACAAAAGAATTGATTGATACGATAGACAACATCGTAAACAAATATTCTTTTGTCATAGACTCTGACACGCTATCTCTACTTGAATACACAAAAGGATCTACTTTTGTTTTAGTTTCTTCTCAAATGGATAACCCTGACGGTAAAAGGGATGTACTCTATAAATACTATAATGAGTTTCTGAATCTTCTTTTCTTCATAGCAACGACATTAACCCACAAATCGGGCAATCCCAAATATATCCCGTTGCACAGTCAAGATATGTGGAATGAAGAACACCCGGATATGGGTTTATTAGGTTCAGCCCGGTTTGATAGTAATTGATTCTATCTAAATATATCACTATATTCGCTTCAGTAAACCGAGAAAAACAGTTTCTAAGAGAGTAAAATACTCAAAGGGAAGTGCCTGACAAACAGAGCGTAAGTAAGACGGAGGTCAGAGCCAGTTTTCGCTCCAAGGCAAAGGCCATAACGGGCACATTCAACCTAAGCCTACTGGACAGTCCAATAAATCAGATGTCTATCGCGTTTTTATCCCGGCTCCGCTACTCCAATGAAAAGACAATATTGATTTCGGAACTTACCCCCTGTTCACCCGTGGGAATCCCGGAGCCGCCGGAATCCATAGCAAGCGCTTCTTCTTTGAACATTAGGTTATTCTGGAACGCGCGGGTTTGCGCCACATCCCGGCTAACGACTTCTGAAATAGTCAACACTTTTCCTATTCTACGCCCTGAGAGTTCGGCGTATTGCACGGCTTTGTCG
>CAKUKW010000077.1 GCA_934663885.1 uncultured Tidjanibacter sp. | reverse complement strand
GAGGACGCCCTGCGCAGGTACGACATCCCTTATAAAATATACAGCGGCCATTCGTTCTACGAGCGGAAAGAGATCAAAGACCTTGTGGCCTATTACCGCCTTATCGTAAACCCGAAGGACAACGAGGCCTTCCGCCGGATCATAAATACTCCGGCGAGGGGTATCGGGCAGGTATCGGTTAACCGTATAGCCGCTTTGGCGCAGGTGGAGGGCAAAAGCATGTGGGAGCTTGTTTCGGAAACCGACCTTTCGCAGACCGAGCTGAAAAGCGCGGCGGGACGTATACGGGATTTCGTTACGATGATAACGGCCTTCTCGCTCGAACGCAACCAAAAGCCGCTTTACGACTTCGGGTTGGAAGTAGCCACCCGGTCGGGCATAATAGGCTCGTATAAAATGACGCCGGGCCCGGAATCCGACAGCGCCCTGGAGAATATAGGCGAGCTGCTGAACTCGATGCAGAACTTCAAGGAGCAGCGGATAATACTCGCATACGAGGAGGGAGAAGAGGCTTTCGACGCCGAACCGACCATTGAGGAGTGGCTGCAGAACATCTCTCTGATGACTGATATGGACAAAGAAGAGGCCGAGGTGGGCGAACGTGTCGCGCTTATGACCGTCCATGCCGCCAAGGGCCTCGAATTCGATAACGTATTTATCGTTGGTGTGGAGGAAAACCTTTTCCCGAGCATGATGAGCATCACGACGCAGGAGGGAATAGAGGAGGAGCGCAGGCTTTTCTATGTAGCCGTTACGCGGGCGCGCGAAAAAGCCGTGGTGACATTCGCCCGGTCGCGTTTCCGCTGGGGGAATACCGAATTTTGCCGTCCGAGCCGGTTCATAACCGAAATAGATAAGAATTACGTAGAGCTCCCCGCAGATATGGAAGAAGAGATCGCCTCCGAAGCAGGGCAAGATCCGCTGGAGCAGCTGCGCCGCCGGTTCGATACGCGCTACAAGCAACGGGAAGGGCAGCCGTCGCGTGAACACTCTACTGAGCCCCTGCAACCTTCTAAGCGGCATGTCGATATGGACAAATTCAAGAGCGTAGGCTCTCGCAGGGCCGCCGGGGACAACGCTCCTGCCAGTGAAAACATACGCCCATCCGGGGACAGTCCTGCGGGCTCGACACCCCTACCTCCTGTTGCCAATTCCGGCACCGGCAATTCGCCATATACTCCCGGCGCACGTGTGGAGCACTCCAAGTTCGGGCAGGGAGAGATACTGGCTGTGGAGGATATGGGCTCGGATAAAAAGATCACCGTACAATTCGACAACCCCATAGCGGGCCGGAAAAGCCTGTTGGCCAAATACGCCAACCTAAAGGCTATTTGACGGATTGAAGTGTGTCGGCGGGGCACCTTTTCCGGGAGCGCCATTTTTGAGCTCAATGTCTGTTCTGAATCCACTGTCAGCCTCCCCCTTATCGGCGGGTAGTTTTTAGTATCGATCCCCCGGTCATTTTCCGCTGTCGTTTCCATACCCGGTTTGGTTTTCCCATAGTGAAATATTTATTCACCCAAGTGTTTAATTTAATGGGGATTTCATTAACTTTGTTATCGGTTGGAATATTATTCACTAAACTCTAAAATTACTATGAAATTAAGGAACTATCTGGTGGCGCTGCTCGCTATGGCGGCGCTTGTTTCCTGTGGGACGAAATATTCCTACGAAACCGTTCAGGGCGACCCGCTAAACGCCCGCATTTACACCCTCGACAACGGCCTCAAGGTTTACATGGCCGTTAACCATGAGGAGCCCCGCATCCAGACCTACATCGCAGTAAGGACGGGCGGCAAGAACGACCCCGCCGAAACGACCGGCATGGCCCATTACTTCGAGCACCTTATGTTCAAGGGTACGCAACAGTTCGGAACGATGGATTACGCGGCCGAACAGCCCATGCTCGACGAGATCGAGCGCCTGTTCGAAACATACCGCATGACCGTTGATGACGAAGAACGCGCTGAAATATACGCCGTTATCGACAGCATCAGCTATGAAGCTTCGAAAATAGCCATCCCCAACGAATACGACAAGCTCATGGCTGCCATAGGAGCCGAAGGGACCAACGCCTACACCGGCAACGACCAGACCGTATATGTGGAGAACATACCATCGAACCAGATCGAGAACTGGGCAATGATACAGGCCGACCGTTTCAAGAATCCGGTCATCCGGGGTTTCCATACCGAGCTCGAGACCATCTACGAAGAGAAGAATATGTCTCTCACTAACGATGGACGTAAGGTAACCGAAAAGATGCTGAACTCACTTTATCCCCATCATCCTTACGGCACACAAACCGTTTTGGGTACGCAGGAGCACCTGAAAAATCCTTCGATTACCAACGTGAAGAATTATCACGCTACATGGTATGTTCCCAACAATATGGCGGTTTGCGTATCGGGTGATTTCGATCCGGACGAAATGATCCGTATCATTGATAAACATTTCGGAGACATGAAACCGAACGATAACCTCCCCAAAATAGCCGTTCCGGACGAAAAGCCTATTACATCCCCTATCATGCAAGAGGTGTACGGGCTCAATGCTCCTTATATCACGATGGCTTGGCGCGCTCCGGGGGCAGTGGATCATAACAGCCAGGTCGCCATGCTCGCCGGCGATATCCTTAACAACGGCAAAGCCGGCCTTATAGACGTGAACCTCAACCAGCAGCAGAAAGTGCTCCGCGCAAGCGGATACGCCTACTCTTACGCCGACGCCGGTGTGTTTAATGTCCAGGGTAACCCGAAACAGGGGCAGACGCTCGACGAAGTGAAAGAGCTTTTACTGGGTGAAGTCGACAAACTCCGCAAGGGTGAATTCGACGGTACCCTTCTCGAAGCTGCTGTCAACAATTACAAGTCCCGGATGATGGGCTACCTCGACAGTAACGACGGACGCGCAGACGCTTTCGTGGGCGCCTTCATCGACGGCGTAACGTGGAAAGACAGGGTGGAAGAGCTAGACCGCCTCGGAAGGATAACGAAAGAGGACGTCGTACGGTGGGCGAACGAAAACCTGAAAGACGACAATTACGTTGTCATTTACAAACGCCAGGGCCCCGATCCCAATGAGCAGAAAATGCCTAAGCCGGACATAACCCCGATAGTTACAAACCGTGACGCACAGAGCGACTTCCTGGTTAAGATACAGAACACCGAAGTTAAGCCTATCGAACCGGTATTCGTGGATTACAATAAGGATCTTACCAAGCTGACAGCCAAATCGGGCCTGCCGCTTCTCTATAAAAAGAACGAGACCACAGACCTCTTCACGCTTACCTATATGTTCGAGAAAGGCAGCAACGACAATCCGCTGTACGGGATGATGTCGAATTACCTAAGTTATCTCGGCACCGCAAATAAAACGGCCGAAGAGCTGAAACGCGAACTCTACAATATTGCCTGTTCATATTATATCTCAGTAGGAGGCGACCGTACGCAGGTAGTCATCACGGGCCTTAGCGAGCACATGAGCAAAGCCATGGATATATTCGAGGAGACGGTAGCAGGGGTAGTAGGCAACGACGAAGTACTTAAAGCGGTCAAGGCCGACACCCACAAACGCCGCGAGAATAACAAGGCCGCGCAGGCATCGAATTACAGCGCCCTCCGTTCCTACGTTACTTTCGGGCCGGAATACATAAAGAAGAGCGTGATGACCGACAGGGAATTGAACAACGTTACTTCCGACGAACTGATCGGCGCTTTAAAAGATATGATGAAACTCGAGCACCGCATACTTTATTACGGCCCGATGGGTACGGAAGAGGTGCTGTCGCAGATAGCCCAGCACCATAACATTCCGGAGCAGCCCGTCGCCGTTACCGGTAAAGTTATGTACAAACCTCTTCTCACGCCCGATAACAAAGTTTATCTCGCACAGTACGACGCGGCGCAGATCAGGTTCTTCCAGTCCTCTAACCGCGGGGAAGTGTTCAATACCGCG
Source organism: uncultured Tidjanibacter sp. (assembly GCA_934663885.1). Taxonomy (GTDB): domain Bacteria; phylum Bacteroidota; class Bacteroidia; order Bacteroidales; family Rikenellaceae; genus Tidjanibacter. Next base: position 4,836 of record CAKUKW010000077.1, on the reverse strand, counting down.
AACGATCCGGTCATTGCGCTCTACAACGAATATTTCGGGGGCGGTATGAATTCCATAGTATTCCAGGAAATGCGCGAAGCACGCGGCCTGGCCTACTCGGCAGGGGCTTACATCAGCGAACCGCGCCTTGCAGGGGATAACTATGGTTTCATGGCATCCATCGCGACGCAGAACGACAAAATGACGCAGGCTATCGACGCTTTCGAAGAGATAATCAACGACATGCCGGTCAGCCAGGCTGCTTTCGATATAGCGAAAGAATCGCTGATACAGCGCCTGCGGACCAGCCGTACTATAAAGAGCGGCGTCCTGTACAGTTATATCAATGCCCAGGACAAAGGTGTCGACTATGATCGTAACCGCGACATCTTCAATAATGTACAGACAATGACTCTCGATGACGTAGTGAAATTCCAGCAGGAATGGATCAGGAACCGTACTTACAGCTACGGTATCCTCGGCGACATCAAAGAGCTGGACATGAATAAACTCCGTTCGATGGGCGAAGTAAAACACCTTTCGCAGGAAGAAATATTCGGATATTAACCTGTAATTTCGGATATTCGCAAAAAGGAGCCTTTATGGCTCCTTTTTTGTTATGGAAAATAAAAGATTAATTCATCGGTAATATTATTATGGCAAAAACTTTCTATGCGATCCTCCTGGTATTCATCATGGCGCCATTCTCGCTGAAGGGCGAAGAGAAACGCGTCCGGAAGGAAACATTCATTTATTCCGTCAAAGGAACGGACTCGCTTCGTATGGACAGATACGACGTCGCCGGTGACATGACCCTTAAACCGTGCGTGATATTCATGTTCGGTGGTGGCTTCTATACGGGAGCCCGCGACGCGGAAGGTTACAACGAGTTTTTCGAGTTTCTCGCGGGTGAAGGTTATACCGTGGCCTCCATCGATTACCGGCTGGGGTTCAAAAATATTGCACACACGGGTAATAACCCAAGGTTCGGGTTCTGTGATTTTATGTGCCTTTTCCAAAATACCATAATGATAGCGGTCGAAGATCTTTTCGACGCAACGAATTTCGTTGTCGATAACGCCGTGGAATGGGGTATCGACCCCGGCCTTATTGTAACTTGCGGCTCCAGCGCCGGCGCCATAACGGTATTGCAGGGGGAATATGAAAGATGCAACCGGACGCTCACTGCACAGATATTGCCGGAGGACTTCCGATACGCGGGCGTCATCTCATTCGCCGGCGCTATCTTCAGCAATCACGGACACCTCGCATGGAACGATATTCCCGCGCCGGTGCAGCTCTTCCACGGGGATGCCGACAAAAACGTGCCTTACAGCAAATTGAAACTATTCAAACTGGCATTTTTCGGCTCGGAATACATTGCCCGCAAATATGAGAAAAACGGATTCCCGTTTTATTTCCACTTAGAGGAAAACGCCGACCATAAAGTAGCCGGAAGCCCCCTTTCCGAAAACAGGGGCGAAATATTGGATTTCCTCGAAAAGTATGTGATCGAAAAACAGCAACTCCAGACCACCGTAACAGTAACACATCCGGATAAGCCCGGCGTGAAAAAGAATTTCGGAATCAGAACTTACATCGAAACCAACCTCGGCAAATAGAGAAGATTATTTGTTCTCTTTCAATTGCGCTTGGCTTGTTTTCATCCACGCCTCCCGGCAAAGTAAGCACGTTCCCTCCGACCCGTTCCGCAGCGCCCTTTCCTGGTATTTATTCAAACTAAAGAGAGGATAGCGAAATAAATTTCAGCACCCTCTCTTTAAAGTTTTATAGGAAGTCATGAGACACTTCGTATCTCCGGAAAGTTCTTCAGTTCTAAAGTTATCTCCCTTAGCGTAAGCTCAGGCCGATGCTCTCGTCGCGCTTGCAGCAGACCACGGGTTTTACAAAAAACAATGAGATAAATTAGTATAAATATTCTTCTCTATTTGCCGAGCATGTTCATGATTTCGGTAGCGACCTGTTCTCCTGAGAAACCGAATTTTTCGTCCAGGATTTTATAGGGGGCAGAGTATCCGAAATGGTCGAGGCCGTGTATACGTCCGTTAGCCCCAACTAATCCTGCGAGTGTTACGGGCAGGCCCGAGGTAAGGCCGAAGCGGGCGGCGCCTTCCGGTAATATCTCATTCTGGTAGCCTCCAGGCTGGTCGCGGAAGATTCCTTCGGAAGGAACCGATACAAGGCGGGCCTTTATACCCTTGCCGTCGAGTATGCCCATTGCGTCGTTGAGTGTCGACACTTCCGAGCCGCTGGCAAGCAGTATTACGTCGGAATTAGCTGCGCCGGCGACGATATAAGCGCCCTTTGAGAGTTTCTCAGCCTCCTTCGCGCGGTTTCCGGTGTGTGACGGAAGGTCTTTAATATTCTGGCGCGACAGGATGAGCCCTACGGGGCGCTCCTCTTCCATCGCGTATTTCCATGCCGCGACCGTTTCCGGGCCGTCGGCGGGACGCAGGACTACCATCGAACGTTCACCGCTATGGTTGCGAAGGTGCTCGAGCAGGCGTATCTGGGCTTCGTGCTCGACAGGCTGGTGGGTAGGCCCGTCCTCTCCCACGCGGAAAGAGTCATGTGTCCATACGTATATTACATGGAGCCTCATCAGTGCCGAAAGCCTGACGGCGGGCTTCATGTAGTCCGAGAATACGAAGAAGGTACCGCAGGCGGGAATAACTCCGCCGTGCAAAGCCATACCGTTCATCACGCAGGCCATGGTAAATTCAGATACGCCGGCCTGGAGGAACTGCCCGGTAAAGTCGCCTTTCGTGAAGGCTTTGGTTTTTTTAAGGAATCCGTCGGTCTTGTCGGAGTTGCTGAGGTCTGCCGACGCGACTATCATGTTACCCACCTTTTCGGCGAAGACGCCGAGTACCGCCGCGGAAGCTGAGCGCGTAGCGGCGTCGGTTCCCGGATTTATGGCGCCGTAATCTATCTGCGGGGCTTTGCCGCTCAGGAACTGGTCAAGCTTTTTCGCCAGGTCGGGACTTTCGCTACGCCATTTGGTTTCCTGGTCATTCATGAATTCCATCCAGCCACGAAGTTCTTTCCTCCTCTGAGAATAAAGTTTTTCGCTCTCGGGGAAAATCGCGAAGGGGTCGGCCGGGTCGCCGCCGAGGTTTTTCACTGTAGCCGCAAAGTCCGCTCCGGCTGCCGAAAGGGGTTGGCCATGGGTCGAGACCTTGTTCTCGAAGGAAATATTATCGGGCCCCAGCGCACCTTTTCCCATTACCGTACGGCCGATTATAAGCGTCGGGCGATCTTTTTCCTGCTGCGCCTGACTGAGTGCGTGGCGTATCTCGTCGGCGGAGTGACCGTCCACAGTGAGCACGTTCCAGTGCCACGCCCTGTATTTTGCCGCTACGTCCTCGTTGTCCACCTCCTCGACCGTAGTCGATAGCTGGATGTTGTTGGCGTCATAATACATTATGTAGTTACTGAGTCCCAGGTGGCCCGCTATTCGTCCCACGCCCTGCGAAACTTCTTCCTGAATGCCTCCATCCGATATATAAACATAAGTCTTATGGGCAAGCCATTCACCGAACCGGGCCGCAAAGAAACGCTCCGCTATCGCGGCACCCAATGCCATCGCATGTCCCTGCCCCAGCGGGCCTGAAGTATTTTCTATCGCGTGTGCGAGGTCGGCCTCCGGGTGGCCGGGCGTTATGCTTCCCCACTGCCTGAAATTCTTGAGTTCCTCCACGGGCATTACGCCTGCCAGCGCGAGTGTGGAATAGAGCATCGGCGACATATGGCCCGGATCGAGGAAAAACCTGTCGCGGAAAGGATAGCGGGTATCGTCCGGATTCCAGTTCAGGAATTCCGAGTAAAGTACGTTAATGAAATCGGCGCCGCCCATTGCGCCCCCGGGATGGCCCGATTTGGCTTTTTCAACCATAGCAGCGGCCAGGATCCTGATATTGTCGGCCGCGCGGTTGGTAACTTTATTCTCCATGATTATATGTTTGATTTTAACGTTTATCCTTGAAGGCAAAATTAACACTTTACTATCAGTAAAGCCAATAATACAACAGGTAAAAGCCAGGGGGTGGAAAATAAATTTTCCACCCCCTGGCTTTAAGCCCTCTTTTCAGAGGCAGCATATTCAAATCGCTATTTCTTCGAGAAAAGGCCGAAGTCGAAGCACAGCGAAAGGCGCAGCATGTCGCCTATTATATTGTCTTTGCTGGTCGCGATCATATAAGCCGCGTCGAACTGCAGATGATAGAATTTAACACCCGCACCGAAAGTTACATAATTGCCGAATCCTTTTTCAGGATCGCTTATCTGGTAACCGCCGCGCAGCATAACCATATCCATAAACCTGTACTGGAGGCCTATTCCCGCCTCGAAAGCGGCAACATCGGAAGGCATCAGCCTGTAACCAGCGTCCACAAGAACTTCCAGGCCGTGGTTCCGGGCAAAAAGCATGTCGAGGCCGAGGCCCAGCTTAATCTTTCCGGGAAGGTCGTAGCCCACGTCGTTGTATTTCATTTTGCCGCCGAAATTAGTCGCTGCAAGGGTTGCACTGAAAGCCGCGCCGTCACCTATCGAAAGGCCCTTGCGATAAGCTACGCCGAGATCTACGGCTATAGTTCCCGCCTTGGAGGAAGAATTTATTTCGGAATTTACCCAGCGAGCCGTAACGCCTGCAGAAAAATCGTTGCCGAAGAGCATCGAGTAACCGAGCTCTGCAGCCCACTCCTTAGGTTTAAAGGTTCCGGAAACCTGTCCCTGCTCATTATAAATATCGAAAGGTTTATAAGTAAATGAGCGGAATCCGGCAAAGATATTCCCCTTAGCCCCTATTCCGTAGGAAGCGCCGACGGTGTGCAGAGT
>CAKUKW010000076.1 GCA_934663885.1 uncultured Tidjanibacter sp. | reverse complement strand
CTGTTATATTCCGACTCCGGCTATCATCGTTTTCCGCCGCTACTCGGCGTCGCTTATTTTGAAAAGCAGGCCGGTGGCAGCCTTTTCTATTTCGTTGAACATCTCTTCTTCTTCTTCTTCTTCTTCTTCTTCTTCTTCTTCTGCCCGTCGTCGGTATAAATGAACTGTGATTTTCTCCCCTCCTCGCTGCTGACCAGCATATCCCTGTGTCGCTTGCAAAGCGATTCTATCTTCGTAATGTCGTTCTCGAAAGATACTCCGAATGCCGCGCAGGTGCATGTCGTTTATTCCTGCGATGTCGGGAGCATATATATCTCCGGGCTGTGCCCTTCCAGAAAGGTATATTACAAATGAAAAGTTAAATTGGACTTTTCAGCAAAATTATTTGGGCCGTTGGGCAAAATAGCTTTGTTTATTTTACTTTTTATTTGTAATATAATTTCGGGAAAGCACGGTATCTGAACAAGGATACATGAAAACAGTAAAACTCGATACAGGAAAAAGCCTGTTTATCGACCGCCGTGATCCGGTGACGGTAAGGGGACCGGGAACATTGAGGTATAATAAATTAAAAAATGCAGGCGCTATGAAAAGATGGAATTATTTATTTATTATTTTTATGGTACTGGCAATGGTATCTTGCAACGGTAAAAGCAATAACGAGATGAAAACAGGCGATATATTTCCTAAAGGCAAGAAAACAGAGGCTAATTTTACGGGGACGGCATGGGTGGAGATGCTCGTAACGGATGCCGATAACTTCGGCGTTCAGGTTTATAATGTAATTTTCGAGCCCGGGTGCCGCAATTACTGGCATTCGCATCCCGGGGGACAACTGTTGCTCGTAACATCCGGCGAAGGGTGGTACCAGGAGGAAGGACATCCTGCCCGTGCGCTCAAAACCGGCGACGTGGTTGAGATTAAACCTGATATTATCCACTGGCACGGTGCGGCGCATGATAAAGAGCTGGTACATGTAGGCATCAGTACGCAGGTATCCAAAGGCCCTGCCGTATGGTACGGCCCGGTAACGGATGCCGAATACGGCAATTTGGAAAAGTAGGGGAATGGGGTAAAAAATATTGATGATATCCTATGGTGCATGGAACAAAGGGGACATAATAGGAAACCCCGCCGCCGGGGAGTCTTATAGATAAGGGCTTAACGTTAATATATTAACCGAAAAAACTATAATATGGGAAAGAGAATTTTTATAACTGCTACCCTCGCGCTTATCATGGCGACGAGTGCTTTTGCATGCAAACTCGTTAACCGGAACGACAGCGGCGGAGAGGAAAAACCGACTGGAACCGCCATAGTGTATTTTACAAAAGAGATAACGCCACAGAGCCTGATAAAGATTTATGAGGCGCTGGGACGCGAGGCATCCGGAAAGGTCGCTATCAAGCTGAGTATGGGGGAGCCCGGAGGACATAACTACCTGAAGCCTGAGCTTGTAGGCGACTTCGTCCGCTTGGTGGACGGGACGTTTATCGATGCCAACACCGCATACGGAGGTAAGAGGGCTACGACCGAAGATCATCTGCAAACGGCAAGGGATCATGGATTCACAGCTATCGCTCCCGTGGACATCCTTGATGCTGAGGCGGAAATGGACCTGCCTATAGAGGGGGGTAAGCACCTCAATAGGGATATAGTAGGTGCCAACTTTGCGAACTACGATTTTATGGTAAACCTTTCCCATTTCAAGGGGCACGGGATGGCCGGCTTCGGGGGTGCTATAAAGAATATGTCTATCGGGATAGCGTCTTCCAGGGGTAAAGTTTACATCCATTCGGCAGGAGAGAGCACTACCAGCTGGGGCAGTCCCGCACAGGATGATTTTCTGGAAGCTATGGCCGAGGCTGCCAAGGCGATTGCCGATTACTGCGGCGACAATATAATTTATATCAGCGTAATGAATAACCTATCGGTGGACTGCGACTGCAGCTCCAATCCCGCGGATCCCGAGATGCACGATGTGGGTATCTTGGCGTCGCTGGACCCTGTAGCCCTCGATAAAGCCTGTATAGACCTCGTATATGCTTCTGACGACCACGGCAAGATCCATCTTATAGAACGCATAGAGTCACGAAACGGCGTCCATACAGTCACTTATGCAGAGCATATAGGGCTCGGTACGACCAAATACGAACTTGTTTCTATAGATGGGAAATAAACCGCTTAAAAATATAAGGGCAATGAAATACAGGGCTGCCATAATAGCTTTCGCGGCGTTTCTGCTATCGCAGCCCGCTTCCGCACTTGTGTCCGGCGGGGATGACGAGCCATTGCGGGATACCGTCCGCATAGAAAGCGTTGTGGTGACGGGCACACGAGCTTCCGAAACGGCAAGGAGCCTGCCGATGAGCGTCAGTGTCGTTACGGAAAAAGAAATGGATAGCCGCATGGAGCAATCCGTCCTGCCGCTCCTTTCGGAGCGCGTTCCCAGCCTGATGATAACTTCGCGCGGTCTCATGGGATACGGCTCTTCATCGGGGGCGGCCGGGGGTATGACTATGCGCGGGGTGGGCAGTTCAGACGGTAGCAGCGGCTCCGTGCTGGTCCTTATCGACGGCCATCCGCAGTTCATGGGCATATTCAGCCATCCAGTGGCCGATACTTACCAGACGATTATGGCGGAGCGCGTCGAAGTGGTTAGGGGGCCTGCATCTGTGCTGTATGGCTCCAACGCCATAGGGGGAGTTATCAATATCCTCACACGCCAACAGCGCGAAGACGGGGTAAATACCCATTTGCGGGCGATGTACGGCTCCTATAATACCATTTCGGCGGATGCTGTAAATATGTTACGTGCGGGGAAATTCAACAGCGTTCTGTCGCTGGCGTACAACCGCAGCGACGGCCACCGGGAAAATATGGAATTCGAACAGTACAGCGGATACGCGAAAGTCGGTTATGACTTTTCCCGCAACTGGAAAAGCTTCGCGGATTTCAACCTGTCGAAAGCATACAGTTCGAATCCCGGGCTCATCGATTCGCCTATGTTTGACAACGATATGGATATACTTCGCGGGGTGGCTTCATTCTCGGTGGAAAACAGGTACGACCGAATTTCGGGTGCGCTTAAAATATTCTATAATTTCGGAGATCACTTTATCGATGACGGTTACCGGGAAGGGGGGAATCCTCGCGATTCGAGGTTTAACTCGACCGACTGGATGCTGGGCATGGCCATTTTTCAGAACTACAACCTGAGGCGGGGTAACAAGACGACGGTGGGTTTCGATCTACAGAGATACGGAGGCCATGCGTGGACATCGTACATCGACAGGGACGACGTCGCCGAGATAGCCGAAGAGTACCTGAACGATATGGCCGGTTACGTGAATTTCCAGCAGCTACTTTGGGACAGGCTGACGTTAAATGCGGGAGTACGGCTGGACCATCACTCGGAGGCGGGAAGCGAGTGGATACCCCAGTTCGGACTGAGCTGGTTCGCGGGACGGAATACAACCGTCAAAGCTATCGTAAGCAAAGGTTACAGAAATCCCTCGATGCGCGAGCTTTATATGTGGCGTCCGGCAAATCCCGACCTTGAGCCGGAGAGGCTGAGGAATTACGAAGTGTCGGCGACGCAGTACTTTTTTGGCCGCAGGCTGTGGCTGGAGATGAATCTTTACTACATAAACGGCGACAATAGTATCATAATGGTTCCCATACAGAACGAGGACGGTACCAGTTCCAGCCGCTTTATGAATACGGGCAGGATAGAGAATTACGGGCTGGAATTTTCCGCCAGCTTCATGGCTTCCCGTAACCTGGGCCTGAACTCCAATTACAGCTACCTGCAGATGAAGTACGAAATCGTCGGGTCGCCGGAGCATAAACTATACGCCGGGGCCGATTATTCGCTCAAAAAGTGGACTTTCTCTACAGGGCTGCAGTATGTAGGCAACCTGGTGCTCGACGAAGAGTTCAACAAAGGCTCGTTCGTGCTGTGGAACGCGCGCATATCGTATAAAGTCACACGTGGGCTCGATATATTCGTGCGCGGAGAGAACCTGTTAAATCAAAAGTATTCCTATTATACCGGCTACCCGATGCCGGGCACGACAGTTCTCGCAGGGGTTTCGCTCAAACTGTGATATTTTCTCCGGGAACGGATATTCCGTTAAGGCAGCGGAACAAACGAAAACCGGAATCCTCCACACACCGGAGTATAAATCGAATTAAAAACTAAAAAAAATGAAAACTTTATTATTATCATTTATAGCTATGGCAGCAACATTTACGGCTTACGGCCAGGACAGTAAAACGCTTGTCGTTTATTATTCGCGCACGGGCAATACCGAAGCGGTGGCAAAACATATACAGGAACTTACCGGGGCAGACCTTTTCAGGGTGGAGACTGTAAGGGATTATCCGGCGGATTACCGCGAAACCACGGATGTGGCCAAAAAAGAACTGAACGGGAATGCCAGGCCTGAGATCAAGGGCGAGGTTGCGGGCATTTCCGAATACGATACAATATTCATAGGTTTCCCGATATGGTGGGGCACTTACCCCATGTGTATCGCCAGTTTCCTCGATACATACGACCTGGGGGGTAAGACTGTCATTCCTTTCTGCACACATGGCGGGGGCGGTGCGGACAAGGGATTCACGGATGTCGAAAGGGAGACGCCGGGAGCTACGAACAAGAAGGGGCTCAGCCTCAGCGGTAGCCGGGCCGATCAGTCACGGGCAGAAATAGAGCGGTGGCTTAAAGAAATAGGAGTAATGAAGTAGTGGACTTTTCAGCAAAATGTTATCTTTGCGGTAAACCCCGGATATTATGAAACCGAACGAGAAGGGATACGTTACTTTCAACTATTCAGATATTATATTCAGCTATTACTTCAGTGACGACTGCATGTGCTCCAAAATGGTGCGCGACCATTTCCTGGTCTATGTCTACTCAGGCGAATATATACTTGAGGAGGGCGGGCAAAAGACGGTAGTAGGTGCGGGAGAGTGTGTTTTCCTTCGTCGCGACAATAAGGTGGGCATGATCAAGCAACCTAAGAACGGGGATCCTTTCATGGCGATATTCATGCACTTCAAGCGTAATTTCCTACGCGAGGTATTCCAGAAATTCGAGCGCAGCGATTTACCCGGGGAGGTTGAAAAGCACCCTCGCAGTGTCGTAAAACTTCCCGATACCCCGGATATTAAGGGGTTGTTCCTGTCGATGACCCCTTATTTTAACTCGGAAGTGAAGCCTTCGGACGATATAATGTGCCTTAAAATGCTGGAAGGAATACATTCGCTGCTGAATATAGATAAACGGTTTTTCCCGACACTGTTCGATTTCACAGAGCCGTGGAAGATAGATATCCTCGATTTTATGGACGAGAATTATATGTACGACCTGTCTATTGAGGAAATAGCATCTTTCACCGGCCGCAGCCTCTCCACTTTCAAGCGCGATTTCAAAAAGATAAGCGGACTGCCGCCTGAAAAATGGCTCATCCGGCGCAGGCTCGAGGCGGCGCAGAATATGCTGAGGGAGACCGGTAAGTCGGTTACCGACGTTTATGTGGAAGTAGGTTTTAAAAATATGTCGCATTTTTCGACCGCCTTCAAGAAGCAGTTCGGGGTGGCTCCAAGCCATTACAGTTAAGTTTTAAGTTTTTCGTAATTTGAATTCAGGTTCCTTAATAATATCAACGCCTTATCTGGATGGCATTTTATTGTTGAGGCACCTGCAAATACGGACTTAAGGTGCTATTTTAACGGGAAAAGGGATTGCTGCGCTGTCCTCAGGCTTTTCATTTCCCTGTCCTTTATTACGGTATCTGGGCCCAGCTCTTCGGGACTGCCTATGAGCAGCGGGGAATGCGGATCGTGTTTAGCGCTGCTTGACAGGGCGCTGCGGTAATTTCCCTTTATCGCATAGCAGTATATGCAGCCGTTCAGGCAGCTTTCGTATGTACCTATGTCGATACTTTCTATGCAGTTGCATATTTCGCGCTGGTTCTTGTCTTTCCGGGCTGAAATAGAATAACCGGCGATCCTTTCAATCAATGCTTTATCTACGCATAATCCAGAAGGTATCCCCAACGGGCGCAGGTCTACTTTTACGGTACAGGTATCCAGCCCCAACGAAAGCCCCCCGGCAGTTTCTTTGAACGACAAGGCCATTTCCTCTATTTCATCCTGCTCCAGGGGCTTTATATCGAGTGCACCGACAGCCTTGCGGATATGGTAATAATGGTCTATGAACCCCAGCATACACTTTTCGGTATGGTCTTTCAGCGCCTCCGCTATTTCGGCAAACTTTTCCTTGTGGTAATCTACGCCGTAGGCCTGATTTGTAAAGAGCGGATCGTACCGCCACACCACTTTCTCCCTGCCGAGCTTATCGGATAGCCTTTTGAATGTCTCGATGCGCCGGGTAAGTGGAGGAAGGTTTTCTTCGATCTCCTTTCCGTATGGGTTGAGGGTATACTGGAAGTAATATTTATAATCCGACAGCCCATCCAGCTTACCGATCATCGGGGCTGCATTTTTTGTCCAGAACACGATACAGTCCACAACTGCGGGGTCGAGTCTTACCCTGCTCAGCAGTTTGGGATTATGCGGATTGGGTACGAGCAGGAAACCTTCCCGGATACGGTTCATGAACCATTCGGAATAAAAGGATGGTATATCGGTCCTTCGGCTGGCGCTGATTATCATGTCCTGGAGTTTTTATTAGTTTACGGGCAATTTCTCTGCCATAACCTGATTTATTATTAAAAATAGGGTTGACCTGTCCTGTTATCTTTTTGTTTTATAGTATTTTTTGCCCTATTACGTGTTTTTGTCCTTGCGATTACGGAAGTACTAATAAACGGGAGAGTGAGGTAAAGTCACAAAAAAACCGGATATTTGATAATTAAACTCCCTCTTAGAGGAGTTTGTATGTGTTTTTAGCCCGAACCGTTTTGTATCCCTTTAGCAAAAAATGATAAAGAAACTTAAACCTTTGTTTTTCTCTGCGGCGGTTTTACTGCCGCTGTTATTACTGACCGGTTTCATGAGGTACGACAATGTTCCTCCCGAAGTGCTTTCCCACGAGAAAGCAGGGGAGGCCGCAATGCTAAAAGATAATCTCGCCTCGAATCCGTATGATTACGATACGCTTATGGAATTATTGAAAATCTACATGAGTTCGGGCAATTACCGGTCGGTTATAGAGAGCGCCAAAGCCTATCTCGAATATATTGCCGGTGCGGACGGCTTCGAGAAGGAAGAATCTCACGCTTTGGTAATGATCGGCCAGTCGTTCCTTGCTCTTAATATGCCGGATTCCATGCAATATTATTTCGAGGAAGGGCGACCCGTGGCCGAAAAGGCCAATAGCGTTTGGGCAATTTCCGCCATCCAGAACGGTCTTGGTATAAACGCTTTGACAAGCGGCAATAATTATCATAAGGTGCTTTCCTATTTCATGGAAGGATTGGAATATGTCGAAAATATGGGTTCCGACAGTGATCTGAGTATCCCCATTTTGAATAATATAGCGTATACTTATTATCTCAAAGGTGATACGCTGGGACTTAAATACAGCCTGCAGGTATATGAAAAGGCCAAAGCCGACGATAACCCCTACCTTATAATTTCCGGCGCCCTGACTTCTGCCTATATGTATTACCTGAAAGGGGATTACGATAAGGCATTGCTTTATGTAGAAGAAGCGTATTCCATGTCGGAAGATTATCATGACAAGAGCGCACTATATTCCACTTACGGAAATATCCTGTCCGCTATGGGGAAAAGCCGCGAGGCCGAAGAGCTTTTTAAAAAGGCCATATCTTATGTGGATGTCAGCGATGCTCCTTCTTCAGTTACGGCATACGAAAGTTACGGCAAATTCCTTCTTTCCGGGGGGCGCTATTCCGAAGCGATCACAGCTTTCGAACATGGTATCGCCAATGCCCGCAAAAGCAATATATATACCTACCGGTATAAACTTTACCAGGGTATTTCCGACGCGTATGAGAGTGTGGGTAACGACACTGAAGCCCTGAGGTATTATAAGATATACCGGGAAGAGGCCGACAGCATATTTAATATCGAGCGCGAGCACTCTTTCAACGAGCTAATGATGAAATATGAAACGGAAAAGCGGCAGAAAGAGATACAGGAGCGTGAAATGGAACTTTTCAGGGAGAGGAAAAAACTCGAAGTTATAATACTGCTTTTCGCGATAGTGGCCGGGCTTGCTGCCATGATATATATTCTTTACAGGCGCAAGAACAGGATGTACAGGGAGATCGTCAAGCAACACCACGATTATGTGCAGAAAATCAAAAGGCTCGATTCCGGATATATTAAAAAGGATACCGTTCCGGTATCGGGCGACAGGGGCGAGCGGAGCCAGACGGCCGAACGTGACAGGGAACTTTTCGGGAAGATAGAAAAGGCGATGAGGGAGGACAGGGCTTATACGGATAATGAAATAAGCATCGATAAGCTCGCCGAGCTGGTGGGCTCCAACAGGTCTTACGTTTCGCGCATAATAAACGAATACGCAGGAATGTCGTTTAACAACTACATAAATTCTTTCCGTATTGACCAAGCGGTGAACATGCTCTCCGATATCAACTGCGACAAACCGATGAACGAATTATCCGAAGATTTGGGATATAACACACTCAGCACATTCTACCGTTCGTTCCAGAAGTCGATAGGCGTCCCTCCTTCCCGTTACAGGAATGAATACCGTAAATTGTACGGCGAAAAATTAAAGCAGTAGAAGTTGATTTTCTTATAAATATTAGATTTTAATTTATCCGAGCGGGCTT
>CAKUKW010000075.1 GCA_934663885.1 uncultured Tidjanibacter sp. | reverse complement strand
GTATAGTTATGGAGCAGAATCCTACTCCGCTCGGCGAGTGGGTGGCACAGGTGCAGGACGGTGACGACTGGGTGGTCATCAGCGCCACCCCCAGTCTGGACCCCGGATTGGGGAGAACGGGGGGGGACGGTTATCCGGCACCCGGAAATCCCGAGAATTACCCGGTAGTACTTAACGATAAAATCGTGTGGAGTCCCGGAACCGCCAGCGTACTGCCGAAGGTAAACGTCAGCCAGGAGGACGGAAAAACCGTAAAAGGCCGGGGGCGGATCTACTTCCGGATAGGAACTACCGGTACCACCTCCTCCAACAGGTACGCCACCATATTGGTTTCTTACGTCGCCACCCCCGAAACCGGCAGCGCTTACCGCCATAGCAGCACGATCTATGTCCGCCAGGGAGAGATAGCCGATTATGTCTTCGAAAACTCGAGCACTATCCCGGCTTACGAAGGACAAACAAGCGGGGAATGGATGATGGCCGGACAAAACCGGAAGAGTACCGTCAGGTTCTCGCCTTACAACCTGACCGCGCCGGCTTATAAAACGGGAAGCATACAAACGGCTATCCCGCTCGACCGGAACGGCGGAGTCGCGGTATCTTATCCTTCCCAGGGAGGGGCTTATTTCCAATGGACAGACACGGGCCTGAACCCCGCGGCCGATATCGGTAACCATTCACCGTACCGCTATGCCTATACTCCGAACCTTAGCCTTCCGATAGATGCACCCCACGGCTGGCCTGCCGGTTATACGAGCGAATTCAGGGCGACGGAGGAATATAAAGGTAAATATTGGGATAATCATTTCGGTGTATCCGAGACGTGCCCGCCGGGCTGGAGGCGCCCGAACGACGGTTTTACAGACAGGCCCGCTATTAACACGCTCTATTTCCATTACGACCCCAACGGGATCAGCGCCCAGGGAAATTACGTTTCCCAGGCGGAAAACTCTGAAGTACGTATGTCCCTGATGTACTGGCCGGATGCCGGTGACTCGCACGGATTGGGCATACGCGAGGAAGACGGTGAACCGGTCGAACCTGACGAGGCCAACAGGGTATACCCCTCCTATCCATACAGGAATGGCCTTGAATTTACCCAAGCAGGAACATTGACGCTTTATCCGGCCTTATCGCTCACTCAAAAGACGGGTGACGGCGACCGTCCCGGACTTACCAGGCCATACAATGAGGGGGGAGGCTTTCTGAGCGGCTTCTATGCCGATGGTTTCTTCGACAGGCATCCGAAGAAAGTACCGGGAGGACGCACCGGTAACTTAGTATGGATCGCTAAAGAGAACTCTGCGGACGCAGCGTACCGGGGAGCCCTTTTATTCGATCCGGAAACTAAAAGATCGCTCTTCGTCCCTTACGCCGGACGCCGCAGGAATGCCGGTACAGCGAGTTCTTCTTTCGACGGAATAGGGAGCACCTCCTATTTATGGACAGCCTCCACCGGGCCGTACCTGACATGGAAATATACCATCCCGACATGGGGGGTGGCGTTAAACTATTATTTTACCCAATTTAATTCCGTACAGTATTATTTCGCGCACAACATCCGGTGCGTGACGGATACCGAACAGATAATGCCCGAATAGCCATGCCTAAAAAAATTGTATACATATTCCTCGTATTGTGCGTTCCGGCACTTTCTGCCCTTTCTTCCTGCATACGTGAAAAGGCGATTCCGGATATTCCGGGTAAAGGTGAAACCGAGGTCGCATTTTCATTGACTTGCCCCGATTTTGCCGTACCAGCTACACGCGCCTACGACACGGATATCGAAGAGTTGTATGCTATTGTTTTTGCAGGCAGCGATTCTACGGCCATTTTCGCGGAGGCCAGCTCCAAAACAGGTTCGGGCTCTTCCTGGACATTGCCGCTGGCGGCCCGCAGCGAGGATTGTATGGTATTGCTGATCGCCAATCCGAAAGGGTTTTACGATGGAACCACGGCGATCCCCGATCTTGAAGCATGGCTCGGGGGTAAAACACTCCAGGCCGTATGTAGCAGCCTGAGTACCTCCCCTCTCGGGGTATCGCCTGCCGCTCCGCCCTATGGCGCGGCAACCCTTCCTATGTCGGCAATCGTCGAACGCACATCGGATGCAGGAGCGCAGGGACTCACTGTAGGCAGCACTATTAATGTCCAGTTGGTTAGGTCGGTATCTAAAGTAACTGTTACGCATGACGCTATACCCAATTTCAAGGTGCTCGGTATCGAACGGGTTTACAATGTGGCGCGCCAGGGGAATTACCATAACTCCGGAACGACGGTAGCCACATCCGGAGGGACGACTAATTATATGGACGGGGCGAACCTGATAGCCGCGTCTGTAGGAAGCGTTGGAAACACCGGAACTACCGAAGGCACTACGGTATATCTGCATGAAACCGCCGGCGCGTCGGGACCGTTTATTATTATCCGAGCCGAATATGACGGACAACCCGGATATTTCAAACTGACTTTCCGTGACAACGATATGGTTCCCCTCGATATCACGAGGAACACCTGTTATAATATGCATATTACCCATGCCGACAGCCGCGGTTTCGACAGGATCGACGATGCCATCCTCTCCTCCGTCTCCGCACTGAGCTACACGGTTACCGTAGCCGACATCAATTCTTTCGATATCGTATACAACGGCTATTATTACCTGGGCTTTTCAAACTCACGTATCCGGTTATACGGGCCCGACGGTGCTCATACGCTGAACCGGGCGTTTCGCATCGTGACCAATTCGACGGCCGGTTTCACGATCAATTCGATCACGGCCACCGCCGGTTTAACTGTATCGCCGGTAAAGGTGCTGCCTAATACGACAACCCTTGTCAATGTAACTTTAGCCGCCGGGTTCACAAGCGGAACGATCACTATAAAATACGGAACGATCTCCCATACCATATCGGTAGACCGGACAGGAACTCCCTATTTTCCAAAGGCCGGGGGCGTTATAGCCCTTGACGGGATTAACGCGGCGGAGTCTTCCTATGATTTAGCCGATCTCTATTTCACGCCTGACGGCAATCCCTCGACCTCCGGAACGCGTACGATCCAAACTTATAGCGGTACGGTTTACGTCCACGTTCCCTTGAATACCAGCGGTACTTCGCCTAAATACTTGGGTTTTTACGGAAGTTCGGCTTCTTTCGACGGCAGGACCCAATATTTCATTTACCAGGCTTATAATTAACCACTGAGGCTAAACTTTAACAATAATAATAATGATCAAGAAAATTTGTCTCCCGTTAATCGCGATGCTGCTGACGTCGCTCGTATCATGTAATATAGAAAAAAAGATCGGCCCGGATCCGGAAGGCGAAGGGGAAAGCACGATCATTGTAAAGGCCGGGACCGACCCGGGTGTTGATATGAAAGAAACACGCGCCAACACCGATCTGGAGCAATACCTCCTTGAAGCGTATAACGGTTCAAAAACTATCTCCAGGCCTTTTGGCAACGGTATAATATCGCTTAACGTCGGCACATACACCATAACGGTCACAAGTGAGCAGAGTTATACCATGCCCGCCTGGAACCTGCCGGTATACCAGGGCAAAGCCGAGGGAGTGACTGTCGAAGCGGGACAAACCACCCAACAAGTTCCCATAACCTGTACCCAGATAAATTCCGGGATCCGGTTCGTTTTCGACGGGAGCGTGAAGGATTACTATAATTCACTGACAGTTAAGATCGAAGAACAGGAGGGGAATCAATTTCTGGAATACGGATATGATAATGAAACAGCCGGTGATATCGCCTATTTCGAGCCCGGGGCCCTTGAGTTAACCCTCAGTGACGGCGACGATCCTGTAAAGATCGGGGGTGCCGGTTCGAAAATTCTGGAAGTGGAAAAGAGGCAGCTCTGGACCATTACGCTGAAAACCTCATCGACCCTCCCCGGTGAGATCGAGGTCGTCTTAGACGTCGATGAAGGGACGGATGACCAGACGCCCGAATTCGGCATCGGAGATGTCGAAGGTGAAGGAACCTTCGCTTCCCCTTATTCGGTTGCTGGGGCCGTAAATGCGATGCCCGCGCAGTGCGTGTGGATCGAAGGCTTTATCGTGGCCGCAACCACGGTTACGCGCGCTAACCCGAACGCGGTGCTGATAGGAGCGACTGCGGATGCTATCCCGGCGAAATGCCTTATCATGGAGATCCCGGCCGGAGCGACCCTGCTGAGCGGATTGCTCGAGGAATCGGCCGTCGGGCAGAAAGTCAAAATCCAGGGTGACGTTGACGGTAAATCCGGTTTCATTACGGAAGCCATTGCGGTAATATCCAACATAGTCAATTATGACGACGACTCACGGGATATCGGAGCAGATACGGCGTCCCCTATCACGATTGACGGAAAAACCTTTAAGAATATATCTGCGGGGTCGAACTTCAGGATGGGCGCTACCGTTAAAACGGACAATATGACAGCACTTTCGGGCAAGGATATTCCTGCCGGGTACGCAAACCTGCTCCGGAGGGATTATAACAGCATTACGCTCGAATACGAGATGAAAATGAGTTTGCAGGTCGACCTGAATAACGGCGACCAGGATTACCGGGCTGCGTGGCTCGAAAAACTGCCGGACTATTGCTACAATAACGATATGGCGGTTCACGGCCATACACTTGTCTGGTACCAGGACGTACCGGGTCCGTCCAATACCGAGGACTGGACAAAGCTGACCCCCGATGAAGTAAAAACTAAACTTGAAAATTACATCGAAACGACCATGATCAAATACAACTTTGTAAGGTCGTGGGATGTCGTAAACGAGGCGATCAACAACTCCAACGGCGGTTATTGGGACTGTCTATGGAAAGATGTATACGAAGGCGGTGAAAATTACGTGAGGGAGGTATTTAAAATAGCGCGAAGGGTCGCTAAGGAGAACAACCTTACCTGTAAGCTGTTCTATAACGACTATGCCACCGAGCGGTTTCCGACCAAGCGGAACGCCGTTATCGCAATGGTGGAAAAGCTTAACGGCGAGCACGCGGCTGAAAACGCAGGCGAGGTGCTTATCGACGGTATAGGCCTGCAAATGCACCTGGTAGCCGGCATTTCAAAATCCGATCTGGCAGCGGCCATCGAAGCCGCCGTGGGAACCGGATGCCTGATACATCTTTCGGAAGTGAGTGTGTCGCTGGCCGAGAGCGAGGCCGGGGTTCCTTCCGAGATCACGCAGGAGATGCTCGACAAACAGACGCGCACTTTTAGCGACCTGTTCTCCGCGGCTTTCGAAAATATCCCGAAGGATAAATTCTGGGGCATAACTTTCTGGGGGGTTAACGACAGCTATTCGGTATACCCCAAACGCCAGGCAATGCCCTTCGATGCCGGTTTCATAGCCAAGCCCGCTTATTTCGAACTCATAAACCGGTGGGGTGAATGATGCGCAATAGCCGCTAAAACGGGATATTTCCCCGGAACGGCCATATATAAATGAGAAAACTAATTTATGAACAGGTTGGAAAAAAATATTGCGGTTCTCGCCTTATGCATAACCGCTATTCTATTTGGCGGCAGGGCATTCGCACAGGGATCCCGGCCCGGCGCAGAGCTCGGTAGTTCGACCCGGATATCCGGTACCCAGGCACCTCCTGTATCGTATGCGGGTACGGCGCCAAAGCCCAACGGGTATCCCTGTTTCGCCGTGAAGACCAACGTACTGTACGACGCCGCCGCAACGCCGAACCTCGGTTTCGAGACAGGCCTCGGACCCAAAACATCGTTCGACTTCGCGGGCGGGTACAACTGGTTCGACTGGAAGGAGAACAGGAAGTGGAAACACTGGCTCATCCAGCCGGGGGTACGCTGGTGGTCGTGCGAGCGTTTTAACGGCCATTTCTTCGGCGCCCACCTGCTCGGCGGTGAATTCAACGTTGGCGGCGTGGGACCG
The DNA here is from genome assembly GCA_934663885.1 of uncultured Tidjanibacter sp. GTDB lineage: Bacteria > Bacteroidota > Bacteroidia > Bacteroidales > Rikenellaceae > Tidjanibacter. The sequence continues at coordinate 2,946 of CAKUKW010000075.1, read as the reverse complement.
TTCAAAAACATTAAGAACAACCGCTACGACGGCTGGCTCGTGGGAGTCGGCGTAAGCTACGGCTACCAATGGATACTCTCGAACCGGCTGGCCGTCGAACTGGAAGCCGGCGTGGGCTATGCTTACATCAAATACGACAAATTCGGCTGCCTTGAATGCGCCCCCAAGATCGGTTCGGGCCACTACAATTGGTTCGGGCCGACCAAACTGTCTGCCACATTCGTGTGTTTCCTATGGTAACCGGGGTTATAACTATGTATATGAGACGACGTGCGATGAAAAGACTGATACCCATTCTAATGTTATTGATGGCTGCCTGGCCTGTCGTGGCGCAGGCCCCTTATGGCGGCGAGGTATGCGTAACATTCGGCGATAAAACGGCGCAGGGCGACAATGTGACCGTCCGCGCCCGTGTGGACCTGAGCCGCCTTGAGCTCGGCAGCGACAACATGCTGACCTTCACACCCGCGCTCCGTTCTCAGGATGGCGGGCATGAGATCGTATTCGACCCGGTGGTGGTTTCCGGCGCGCGCAGGGCCAAAATACTCCGAAGGAATAACTATTTCGGCGGAACGGCGACGGATGTCAAACCTCAAAATTTCCATGTCCGCAGCGGCTCAAACACCGGCAATATTCTTACGCTGGAATATACCGTGCCTTTCGAGAGGTGGATGCGCAATTCCCGTATGGTGGTAATGGAACAGGTTTCCGGATGCCTTAACGAAGATATACTGTACGCAGATGGCCTGGCATTCCGGATGTACGAGGGACATGATTACGTTTTCGCGGATCCCTATAAGCCTACTTTCATGGTATCGTACCTGGTTCCACAGCCCGAACCGGTGAAAGTGGTCAGCGATACATATTCGGCAGCTCTCAGTTTCGTGGTCAACCGTACCGAGCTTCGGCGCGATTTCGGCGACAACGCCCGGATACTGGCCGAATCGGACGAGATAATAGACAGGATAAAAACCGATACACTGTTATCGGTCAGCCGCATCGTCGTACGCGGGTACGCATCGCCAGAAGGCACTGAGGCAGGCAACATGCGGCTTTCGCAAGGAAGGGCACAGGCATTCGTGGACTACCTCCGCGACAAACATAATTTTTACGACGCGAAACGGCTCATCACGGCCGAAGGAATGGGAGAAGACTGGCAAGGGCTTCGGCGTGCCTTGGAAACGTCCGGACTGAAAGATAAAACCGCCATACTGGAGATAATAGACGCCGGTACCAGTGCCCCACGAAAGAAGGCGGCCCTCAAATCCTTATCCGGAGGAGAAACTTACCGCGCCCTCCTGAAAGAATATTACCCTCCCCTGCGGCGTAACGAATACACGATCTCTTATGAAGTGCGGGGGTTCAGCGCACAGGAGGCTGCCCGGATGATTCATACCCGCCCGAAACTACTAAGCCTGAACGAATTTTTCATGGTAGCCGGCCTTTACCATCCGGCAGGCGACCAATACAAGCAGGTATTCGAGATCGCCGCGCAGGTGTATCCCGAATCGGAGATAGCCCAGTTCAACGTGGCCGCCATGGAGATCGAGAATGGTGCCTACGACAGTGCGGTAAGCCGCCTGTCGGACATCGGCACTCCCGAAGCATGGAACAACCTCGGCGTGGCATACTGGAACAAGGGTGAGTACGGGCAGGCGAAACAATACCTGCAAAAAGCTGCGGACGCCGGATCCGCGGAAGCGGTGAGCAACCTGTATGAATATGGTAAATGGCTCGAAGACCAGGAATAACAGATAAAATTAATTATATGAAATTGAGAACAACAGTACTATTTACCCTATTTCTTTTGTGCCTGCCGGGTCGGGCCTTCGGGCAAAAAATATCCCTGAAGACCAACCTGGCCTACTGGGTTACGGCGACGCCCAACCTGACCGCCGAATTCGCTCTGACCCCAAAAATGACGCTGGAGGTGGGACTGGGGTACAATCCATTTATCACGGGCGAAGAGAAATCTTTCGAGCACCTGATGGTACAGCCTGAACTTCGTTGGTGGTTTTTCAGACCGCTGGCGGGAATGTTCGTGGGATTCCACCTGCACGGGGGCATTTACGACGCGGGAGGTGTCGGACCTATAAAAACTCTGAAAGATAGCCGCTACGACGGTTGGCTGGCGGGAGCGGGAATAAGCGTAGGATACCACTGGCTTCTCAGCGCCCGGTGGGGTATAGAATGCGAGGCGGGCGTGGGATACGCCTACATGAAGTATGATAAAACGGGTGCGGACACCGCGGGGCAGCCCGTAAAATTCGAGAACTCTTACTTCGGCCCGACGCGCCTGAATCTCTCCATTGTTTATTATTTAAAATAACATATATGAAAAAGGCTTTAACGATATTTCTCCTATTCCTGATCCTCCCCCTTTTGGCAACCGCACAAATGAAAGCCCCCTATGACGGAACGATTTCGGTCGGCTTTACAGCTCCCGTTGTCCGCGGCGGGGAGGCGACATTCCGGGCAGACGTGGATATGGCGCGGCTAAAACTTCCGCCCGCAGTGATTCTGGAATTTACCCTCGTCGTTCGTTCGTCGTCGGCCGCAAGGCAAATAGAATTCGCCCCTGTCGTTGTGGCTAATCGTCAATTGGCGAAGGTGGTGGCCCGTGACGGACTGCTCGGCCAATCGCCACGGGAAGTACAACCCATGGAAATCCTCGAACTGAAACGCAATAACCGGCTGGCGCATCTGGTTGTCACTACACCCTATGAGCAGTGGATGCGGGATGCCGAAGTGGTACTCATCGAGCGTTCCCTGACTTATGGAGATTCCGGGGAACGATATGGCGATTATTCGCAGGCTTTTTCAAGCGGGCCTTATGATAATCCGAATTTGCCCTTGACGCAGCCAGATCGGGTATCCGAACCGGTGATCCAACCGAGATCGACCTCCTCGAACATAGTTACGGTTCCTGTGCGGACAGGACAAACG
>CAKUKW010000074.1 GCA_934663885.1 uncultured Tidjanibacter sp. | reverse complement strand
GAGCCAGGTAGAGATTATCATTTTCGACGCCGACGAAAAGTCGCCCGATATCGTTACGGGGCCTATCATATTACGGAACTGACGGTATTTAAGAAGGACGTAAACTATACCCTTCCACAGCATCATCAGCGAGCCCGGTTTCTTCTGGTAATCCGAGGTTATGAACGAGCGCCCCAGCTCTATGCTTTTTTCCAGCACGGGAGCCATTTCCGCGTCGTAGCGGAAAAGCGTATCGGTGTAGAATCCTTTTATCCCGTATTTCGGGATTATTTCATCGCCGAACCCCATGCGGTAAGCTCCGATTATAGCCCCCGCAGCCTTGTCCCAAAGAAAAAGCTGGTGGTAATACGCGTCGAACCCGTCTATGTCGAGCTCCTTCATCGTGCCTTCGCCGACCTGCCTGAACGTAATCTCCCTGAGACGCCCTATCTCCGTCATAATTACAGGAATGGAGGAAGTGGGAGCGCAATAAAGGGCCTGCTCTGCGGTTTCGAAAAGCATGTATTCCGACTTTACCGATTCCAGTTCGGCGAGCATATCTGACGACGACGGACGCGGGGCTATTCCAGTCATATCCGGAACTGGCCTGGGAGCTTTAGTCAAACTTTTGCCGTCAAGGCTTTCGGCCAGGTATTCCACATTGGCCCTCAGGTAGTTGGAATATCTGGCAATGTCAAGATCCTCGACTTTGCGGGGATATACCGGGGTACCCGTCTTAATGCGCAATGTTTTGCCCCTTTTATTAAGCAGTTCGTTAGGCAGCATCGCCGTCCTGAGCCTCGGGTGTATCTTGCCCATGAGGCGGAAAAGGGTGCTGTTGCGGCCGTCCAGGTAGACCGGAAGCACGGGAACTTCACATTTCCGTATGAACCTCATTACCGCGGGCTCCCACTCCTTGTCCTTTATGTCGCGGAAACCTTTCTGCCATGTAGCCACCTCTCCCGCAGGGAATATAACCAGCGCGCCTCCCCCCCGAACATGCGCCATGCAATCCTTCAGCCCCTTCATGTTCATCGACCTTGTCTTGCTGTCGAACGGATCGACAAGGAAAATATATTTCCTGAAAGGCTCTATCCTCTCGAGCAGGTAATTGCTCATGAACCTGACGTCGCCGCGGACTCTGAGCAGGGCGTTGATCATGGCTATACCGTCCATCGGGCCCGTAGGATGGTTACATATAACTATTAGTGGACCTTCGGCGGGAACGTTGGCCCTGTCTTTGTCAGGAAGGTCGTACGCTATGCCGAGGTATTCCAGCAAACCGGCTGTATAGTCTTCGTTATAATATGTGTCCTGATACAGCTTATTGATTTTATTGAGACCGAATACGGACATAATAAAACGGGATAGGATCCTGCCTGCAGCTCCTTTCCATCCGAACGTAACCTCGTCGCTCGTCACAAGACGCTTATCCGTGTTCTTCTTCAAGTTAGCAAATCGGGTTTAAAATGGGACGTATATCCCGACAAAGATAGTAAAAGCCGAATGGACAAATCAAGCTTGCCTGAATTTGCCAGAGGCGCATCCTGTCTAAGCGGCACCCTTTTCCCGCAAAGATAGTAAAAGCCGAATGGACAAATCAAGCTTGCCTGAATTTGTCAGAGGCGCATCCTGTCTAAGCGGCATCCTTTTGCCGCAAAGATATAACATTTCGGCGGTTTTATCCTGTCCTGAAACCGATTTTAAGCTCCCCACACCCTTTTTGATAAATTTCTCATATTTGGCGCTCACGCTCCGCAGGGTTATGATTATCTTTGCTGCGTGAAAAATGAAAAAACAGGTATAATAATCGGGGCTGTAATCGCCTGCCTGTTGTGGGGCTCGGCTTTTGCCGGGGCCAAAATAGGCTTTCAATACGCCCCTCCGATCCTGCTTTCGGGAATGAGGTTCACGCTGGCGGGCCTGCTGCTCGTTCCGGTCATGCTCGTCAAAAAAATCGACTTGCGCAACGCGTTCAGACACTGGAAATTCATGTTGCTCTTCGCTTTCGTCCAGACATTCCTGCAGTACGGGCTTTTCTTCATGGGCCTCAGCAGGGTCCCGGCCGCCACGTCGGCTATAATTATCGGCGCCGGGCCGCTGTTCGTCGCCATAATGGCCCACCTCACCTTAAAGAACGACAGGCTTACCGGAAGGAAGATCGCCGCTATCGCGCTCGGCCTCTCCGGAGTGGTTTTTATTAGCCTTGCCAAGGGAACGCTCTCATCGGAAGACCCGCAGTTCTGGCTGGGGGTGGGATTGCTGCTCCTTAGTAATATCATAGGCAGCTACACCAACATCATGGTCGTAAAAAAGAAGTCTTATAACATCCATCCGATGGCGCTTACTTCATTCGCCAATTTCACGGGCGGCATAATGCTTTTCCTGACGTCGTTAGTTGTAGAAAAGCCGCAGATAGTACCTTATCCGGGTGAATTTTACGGTGCGCTGCTTTGGCTGGCATTCATTCCGGCCGCAGCGTTCTCGATATGGTACACGCTGCTGGGCAAGCCCGGGGTGAAAGTGTCGGAGCTGAACATCTGGAAATTCCTGGTTCCCGTTAGCGGTGCTCTGCTCAGTTGGCTGATAGTCCCCGGCGAGCATCCGGACTGGCAAACGGCGACAGGCATATTGATTATCACCTGCGCCCTGCTATTGTTGCAGTTACCCGAGCGTTATTTCCGCAAGCCGACCGGGATAAAATCGTAGCCTCCCCCATGCTTTTCAACCACCGTTCCTATTTTAGGCGCGGGCAGGTGCATTCCCGTGACAGGTATTTTGTTCGCTGAGGCATACCCCAACACCTCCTGTCTGCTTTTGCGCGCCATATCGGGATCGTGGTCGTAAGTAACGGATATTTCCGGACGGGGCATCTGCACCGCCATTGCATGAGTAAGGTCGCCCCATATAAGCAACTGCTCACCGCCGTCTTTTATAAGGAACATAACATGCCCAGGCGTATGTCCGTAGGCCCTGAGGAAGCCAGCCCTGGGATTTTCATCGGTCACCGACCCTATGATATTTTCATCCAGAATATCGAGTTTCGCTTCATATTTTTCCAGTACCTCCCGGGCCGGGAGGAAGTTCCCGCGACGGTTCTCAGGAAGTCTATGCATTTCCTCATCGCTGGTCCAGTAATCGTATTCTTTTCGGGACACAGCGACCAAAGCGTTGGGGAAAGTTTTCTCTCCGTCACGGAGCATTCCTCCTATGTGGTCGCCGTGAAGATGGGTAAGGATAATATAATGGACCCCTTCCGGGGATACGCCTACCGCCTCCATCTGGTCAAATATATTCCTGCCGTAACCGGTGTCGATAAGCCATACCTTATTGCCGTCACGAACGAGTACGGCATTGGTCGCGATAGGGAAAGCGCCGTCCGGAACATACTCTGAAAGGACGTCCTGCGGAGCATCTATGAGGATGCCGGTATTGCCTTCGCCGGAACCCTCGGACAGTATGTATACTTCGTATTTACCGACCATATAGGCTTCGGGTTTTCGCCCGTCCTGTGCGGCGAGGGAAAAGGAGATAAAGCAGGATATCAATAAAACTATATTTTTCATGTCGTTGCGTTTTCCCAAAGGTAATATTTCTCCGGGATAAATCCGAACATACAACCTGATGTTAGTTTTACGTTATTTTCCGGATATTTATATCACCTATTTTCACTAAATTTGCAGAATGGATTTCAAGTTGGTGTCTGATTACAGTCCTACGGGCGACCAGCCCGAGGCTATCGAGGAATTGGTGCGCTCTATAAACGGGCACAGCAGGCATAATACTTTGCTCGGCGTCACCGGTTCGGGAAAGACGTTCACCATAGCGAATGTTATACGCGACCTCAAGCGCCCGGTGTTGGTACTGAGCCATAACAAGACCCTCGCAGCGCAGCTTTACAGCGAGTTCAGTACCTTCTTTCCCGAGAATGCGGTGGAGTATTTCGTTTCGTACTACGACTATTACCAGCCGGAGGCGTACCTTCCCGCTTCGGACACGTTTATCGAGAAAGACCTTTCCATAAACGAAGAGATAGAGAAACTAAGGCTCCGTACTACCGCTTCCCTCCTTTCCGGCCGCAGGGATATTGTGGTCGTGTCGAGCGTGTCATGCCTCTACGGTATAGGTAACCCCGACGACTTCCACGCATCGAGCATAAAACTTACGGTAGGAGAAGCCATAGGGCGAAAAAAACTCCTTTACGGACTGGTCGACGCACTTTATACCCGTGCCGAATACGAACTCCAGAGCGGCACTTTCCGCGTGAACGGCGAAGTCATTGACATAATGTCTGCTTTCGGCGATACAGTACACCGCATCTCGATGTTTGACGACGAGATAGAGAGCATACACCTTATAGAGCCCGCAAGCGGACACGTTTTGCAGGAGTTGGATACCATGACCGTATATCCGGCCAACCTTTTCGTGACCACCCGCCCAAAACTGGAGCGCGCCATAGGGCATATACAACTCGACCTCGGCGAAAGGATAAAGTACTTCGAGGATGCGGGTCGAATGGTGGAGGCACAGCGCATAAAGCAGAGGGTCGAATACGATGTGGAGATGATGAAGGAACTCGGTTACTGCTCGGGCATCGAAAACTATTCGCGCTACCTTGACGGGCGTAAAGCTGGTACCAGGCCATTCTGCCTTCTCGATTATTTCCCGGACGACTACCTTCTGGTTATAGACGAGAGCCACGTGACCATACCCCAGATCAAGGCGATGTACGGAGGCGACAAGGCCCGTAAGGAGAACCTCGTCGAATACGGTTTCAGGCTTCCGGCGGCGAAAGACAACAGGCCGCTTACGTTCGAGGAATTCGAGGCCCTTGCCGGCACCACTATATATGTAAGCGCCACCCCGGCGGATTACGAGCTCATTAAGAGCGAAGGGGCCGTGGTGGAGCAGATTATAAGGCCTACGGGCCTCGTGGATCCACCTATATCGGTAAGGGTTACCGAAAACCAGATAGACGACCTCATAGACGAGATAGGCGCGCGCGCCGAGAAAGGGGAAAGGATACTCGTCACGACACTCACCAAGCGAATGGCCGAGGAACTGTCTAAATACTTCGACAGGATAGGCATACGTAACCGGTATATACATTCCGAAGTGGAAACGTTCGACAGGGTGCAGATACTCGAAGACCTGCGGGCAGGTTCGTTCGACGTATTGATAGGCGTCAACCTCCTGCGCGAAGGGCTCGACCTTCCCGAGGTATCCCTCGTGGCTATCATGGACGCCGACAAGGAAGGATTCCTGCGCAGCGAAAGGGCGCTTACCCAGACGGCCGGACGTGCTGCCCGTAACCTCAACGGTACGGTGATAATGTATGCCGACAAGCGTACCGACGCCATGCAGGCGGCCATAAACGAGAGCAACCGCCGCCGCGAAAAGCAGATGCGTTATAACGAAGAGCACGGCATAACTCCAAAGCAGGCGCAGAAAAGCCATCAATCGGGAGGAAACCAACTGCTGTCGCTTCTCTCGGATGCGGATAATGCACATTATCCCACGGCCGGCGGTTTCGCCGTGGCTGCCGATATACAGGCCGCCTATTCGTCAATGAGCCTCCCCGACGCGATAGCAGACGCCAAAGCTAAAATGGAAGCGGCCGCTAAGGAGCTCGACTTTATAACCGCCGCCAAATACCGCAATCAGATGTACGCCCTCCAGGAGAGGCTTAAAATAGAGGAAGAGATTAAGGAAGGAAAGGAAACCGGATCACACAAATGAAACTGGCCGAAAGGGTAACGCGCATAGTCGATTTTTTCTACGTCAAACCGCTTCACAAAGTGATTTCGCGCCAAACTTTCCGATATATAATTTGCGGCGGGGCCAATATGGTGTTCGGACAGGTGCTTTATTTCCTGATTTTCCATTACGTCATAATGGAACAGGGAGCGGATCTGGGCTTTCTGACGATAACTGCCGAAAACCTTGCACAGATAATTCTGATACCGCCGTATATTCTTGTGGGGTTCTGGCTTCAGAGTAATATTACGTTCCCCGATTCTCCGCTGACCCAAAAAAGACGTTTTGGCCGTTACCTCATTCAGAACGCCGGCGCTCTTGTGGTCGATACCCTGATGATAAACTTATTCGTGCGTCTTTTGGGTATATATCCGACGGTAGCAAAGCCGATGGCAGACCTGGTCACAGTACTTTACAGTTACCTCACCGCACGGTTTTTTACTTTCCGCGGGGCCACTTCCAAAGAAAGGGGGAAAAATAGATGAATTCACAGCCCTTTTTATTCCCTCACTTCCGCGGCGGCCCTGAATTCCCTCATGGGACGCTCGGGATCGTTTGATATAATGGCGATCCCTCCTGAAATAACCCCGTAAGCATCTTTCGGTACCGTCATTGAAATGGTGACGGTTATATTTCCACCCGGCTTTATTACAGCCCCCTCTTTCAGGTCGGATTCGGTGTTCCTTCGCGCTGACACGCTACGGATTATCAAAGGGGTGCTTCCGGCATTTGTAATAATTATTTCTTTGGAAAGCCTTTCACCCACGCCGGTTTCCCCGAAGTTATGGAATACGGGATCCATCAACAGTTTTGGAGCAGTTTCTTTATCGACCCGGCTGAAATCATCAACTACTATCGCGTTGACATTTACGGGCAGGTTCGACTGCCTGCCGTTTATTATCAGAAAGATCCTGTCGGAAACCATGCCGTAGACCGGATCTGCCGCCCTAAGATCGTATGTTACTGTCATCAACGATTTTTCTCCCGGTTTCATGATAGAGGGAACATCCGCCTTCAGAAATTTGGCTCCCGCCGTATGTTCAGTGGAGAGCCTGATATCATTCTCAGAGTTATTAATCAGTTTTATGGTGTCGGTACGCACAGTTCCATTCTCCATATAACCGAACGGAACGTGAAGGCCGGAAACCCTCAGCCCGTCATCCAACGCCAACGGATATTCGTCTTCTATTGTGCGGGGCCTCGGGATTACTTCGGCGGAAACGTATAATTGTATGAATTGTTGCTCCTTCCCGTCGCTTACGGCAACGCTTACGGACTTTCTTGTCGGACCCGAAAAATCCCTGGGGTCGAACCTTACTTCTATTGAAGCGCTACATTTGGGTTTGACAGGTGACGGGTCGTATTTAGTTGCAGTGCAGCCGCATGACGCACTTACCCTCGTAACGACTATATCCCTGGAGCCCTTGTTCGTGAAGTTAAAAACATGGGCAACCGGGCCGTCAACTTCCCGGACAGGGCCAAAGTTCCATTCAACGGCCTGGAAAACGGCCTTGGGGCCTTGCTGCCCGTGGCATTGGACACCTGTAAAGGCTGTGAAGGAAAAAGCCAGCAAGAATGCGGATATTTTAAAGCGCCCCATTATTTATCAGGTTTCAATATGCAAAATTATAAAAATTCCGGTAAAGAGGACTAATATTCGGCCACGTGCTTATACCTTCGCGCATTTCCCGGGGGAGAGAAAATTCCAGAGCCGGAAAAACCGGAGCTTAGGGTCCGGATTCGGGATCATTTTCCGTCCGCCCCGATAATTTTCGAAAAAATCTTTGCACAAATAAATATTTGCTTTATATTTGCATCCCGAAACATGGTTCGAATCTAACGGAAACGAAACATGATTTCGAAAACATTCCTCTTTAGCTCAGTTGGTTAGAGCACCTGACTGTTAATCAGGGGGTCCAAGGTTCAAGTCCTTGAAGAGGAGCCTGAGGGCGGAAAGATACTTTCCGCCCTTTTCATTTGGGGAAATTTTCAAAATCTCAGCCGGCCGACGTATAGCGGAAATTTTAAATCCGACTTCCGGCTATTTATCATTTCCACTATAATTACCCGCGATTCCATACGGGGTTTTTACACACGCATCTATGAAATCGGATTTAGCATGGGTGTACTCGTCATGTCATATTTTTTCTTTCAAGCCGAGTTTCCACTCCCCGTATTTCCGTGCCTCGCCGGGATGCCGTCCATATAATCCCTGAAATATATTTCGTCCCTCAAGGCTGTTTTTTAACGTTACCAAATCCGTTTTATCGTCTATCTCGAGCAGGACGGAACTTTCAATCGATCCTTTTCCAGTTTCGTAATCTTTTTCCCATTCCTCATTATGGTTACTGAGAATGACCGGGAAAAGACGCCAAAGCTTCTCACTACCCATTTATTCCCATGGTTTCATATAATAATTCCTACGGTTAAAGATATTACTTTTACCTTATGCCGGAATCAGGCGGCTCCCCTATCATGTCGAGCGAATGTTTTTAGGGTTACAGGGGAATTCGACCCTTGTAACCCTAAATCAAAACCGGATAAAACCTGGGTTTTCCGGTATAGCACCCGGAAAGTCTCACGACGTTCCGAGTTTGATGCCGCAGTGAGAGAGTGTTTGCGGCACGGAGTGGGAACTACCGCCGCTAAAGAGGACGGCAGGATTACCCCAGATCAATTTATTTCAATATTCAACCCCCAACCATTTTTCTCTGTATTCGCAAAACTATCTTATGGGCCGATAGCCCTATGGCCTTCCGGCAGAAACTCCATTTCTTAATAAACATGGATTTTCTCACCTGCGAATTTCGCATCTATTTCATCGAACTTCCTCAGTAAAGCACCGTCTTTCAACTCCCGGTCGCTTCGATCCATAATGAGGAAATAAACAAGTTTGTCATGTAAAATCTCCTTTGCATCAAAGCATTCTCCGGGTGTGTAAATTTCGTCCAACGAGAAAAGAAGGTCCACCGCCATCTCGACGATAATGTTCCTTTTTTCCCTTTGTGTATCCATATACAGTATCGTGATTTGGTATCTCCTATCCTGAAACTTATTCGTTACGGAACCCGGCCCATTTACGGTATTCCGAGAGGTTTAGAGCAGCCACATCCCATCCGGCGTTGGCCGCCCTTTGGAAACAGGCCAGCGA
>CAKUKW010000073.1 GCA_934663885.1 uncultured Tidjanibacter sp. | reverse complement strand
GTTCGAGACTTTCCTGTTCGTTCCTAAAACCACTACCAAACGCGGCGCCCATGTACGCGATGCGATGGATCTGAAGAGGGTGATGACCATGGTGATAATAGCGCTCGTACCTGCGCTGTTGTTCGGTATGTATAACATAGGCTTCCAGCACGCCCGCGCCATCGGTGACATTGCCATGCAGGGAGCGTGGCTTCACTGCTGGTGGTACGGATTTCTCAGGATGCTGCCGCTTATAATAGTTTCCTATGTCGTAGGGCTGGGAATAGAATTTATTACCGCCCAGATAAAGAAGGAGGAGATAAGCGAGGGGTACCTGGTATCCGGACTTTTGATCCCGATGATAATGCCTATTGATATTCCGCTATGGATACTTGCGCTGGCTGTGGCATTTGCCGTTATATTCGGAAAGGAGGTATTCGGTGGGACGGGAATGAACATATTCAATCCTGCTCTTCTGGCCCGCGCGTTCGTATTCTTCGCCTATACTTCGAAAATATCCGGCGACCATGTGTGGATAAGGGGCTTCGGTCAGGGAGGGCCTTATATAGACGGTTTTTCGGGAGCGACCCCGCTTGGATATATAACGGAGGGTGTTTCTGCCGGTTCGCCTACTTTAGACATGGGGGGCTATTCGCTGTCCGACCTGTTCTGGGGATTCATTCCCGGAAGTATCGGCGAAGTTTCATTCTTCGCCATAATGCTCGGCGCCATATTTCTTTTATATACGGGTATAGCCAGTTGGAGGACGATGTTCAGCGTTTTCGCAGGCGGCCTTTTGATGGGACTTATATTTAACATGGTAGGAGGTAATCCTTATATGGAGATGCCTGCCTATTACCATTGGCTGCTCGGCGGGTTCGCTTTCGGGGCAGTGTTTATGGCTACAGACCCTGTTACAGCGAGCCAGACCAATACCGGTAAAATAATAACAGGGCTTCTTATAGGTATGATAGCGGTTCTTATTCGTGTTGTGAATCCCGGCTATCCGGAAGGTATGATGCTTTCCATCCTTTTTATGAATGCCCTGAGCCCGCTCGTGGATTATTTTATCGTGCAGGCTAATGTGAAACGCAGACTTAAACGCGCACGAGTAGCGGGAAAGGAGGCCGGCCATGAATAAGAACAGCAACGGTTACATTATCATATATGCTACGGTCATGATAGTGATCGTGGCCGTATTGCTCGCATTCGCATCGCTGTCGCTCAAGGATAGGCAGAATGCAAACGTGAGGGTGGAGAAACAGGGAGCTATATTGTCTTCGATAGGCTTGGGCGGGGACGCGGACAAAGCGGACGACAAGACGGCATATATCCAGGAACAATACGCGAAATATATTACGGACAGTTATGTAGTGGATTCGGCGGGTAATAGAGTTGAAGGCGTCGATGCATTCAGTCTGCTTGATAACCTGAAGGCGGAATTTGCCGCCAAGCCCGAAGAGCGCAGACTTCCTGTATTTATAGCCAGGCTCGATGACGGAAGCAAGTTGGCTGTATTTCCGGTTTATGGCTCCGGTTTGTGGGGGCCTATCTGGGGCTATGTGGCATTGGAGAGCGACTGGGATACCGTTTATGGCGCCAATTTCGACCATCAGGGCGAAACGCCCGGGCTCGGAGCCGAAATTGCTACAGAGGGATTCTCTACCCAGTTCCAAGGGAAGAAAATATTCCGTAATGGAGACTTTTCGGGTATCTTCGTCCTGAAAGGCGCGGGAGCTTCAGCAGGTAATGAAAATGCGATTGACGCCGTTTCCGGTGGAACAATAACCAGCAGGGGAGTGGAGAGCATGATCCGCTCGAGCCTCGAGGCCTACCTGCCGTATATCAACAGGATGAAAACAGATCTAACCTCTGAAACTGAGTAAACTATGGCTAAAAAAGAAAGAGAGCCGATGTTCTCGGCTAAAAATATGAGGCTGCTTCTCGGGCCGCTCGACTCGAGCAACCCCGTCATCGTACAGATATTGGGTGTTTGTTCGGCGTTGGCGGTTACCGCGAAAGTGAAACCCGCGTTCGTAATGGCCGTTTCGGTAATGGTAGTTACGGCGTTCGCCAATCTTATTATGTCGATGCTCCGCAAAGGCATACCCAACCGTATACGTATAATAGTCCAACTGGTGGTTATCGCAGCACTTGTTATCCTCGTCGACCAGGTACTCAAGGCGTTCGTTTACGACGTCAGCAAACAACTTTCTGTATTCGTGGGGCTTATAATAACGAACTGCATACTTATGGGGCGCGTCGAGGCGTTCGCTCTTGCCAATAAACCATGGCCTTCGTTCCTGGACGGTTTGGGCAACGGTGCCGGATACGGTATGATACTTCTTATAGTGGCCGTTATCAGGGAGTTGTTCGGCAGCGGAACGCTTTGGGGTTACAGGATAATTCCCGAATCTTTCTATGCGGCCGGATATATGAATAACAGCCTTATGCTGCTGCCGCCTATGGCTCTCATAATAGTTGGGGTCATAATCTGGATACACCGCAGCAAACGAAAAGACTTAATTGAAAAATAGGAAGGGTTATGGAAAGCATATTCAATATTTTCATTAAGTCGGTCTTTATCGACAATATGGTTTTCGCATACTTCTTTGGTATGTGTTCGTACATAGCGGTAAGCAAGAACGTGAAGACGGCAATGGGCCTCGGCGCCGCGGTTACTTTCGTTCTGCTGATAACCGTCCCGCTGAACTACCTTATTAATAAGTATCTACTGACGCCTGGCGCCCTGGCATGGATAAGCCCGGGGCTGGCCGATGTGGACCTCAGTTTCCTGAGTTTCATCGTGTTCATTGCGGTTATCGCGTCGTTCACGCAGCTTGTGGAGATGGTGGTCGAGAAATTCAGCCCGTCGCTCTATAACTCGCTGGGTATATTCCTTCCGCTTATAGCCGTTAACTGTGCCATCATGGGAGCGTCGCTTTTCATGCAGGAGCGCGATTTCCTCAACACGGGGGAAGCTACCGCTTACGGGCTGGGTTCGGGTGTGGGCTGGTGGCTCGCCATACTTATGATGGCCGCCATAAGGGAAAAGATACAATACTCCAAAATACCGGCGCCGCTCAAAGGGCCGGGCATTACATTTATTATTACGGGATTGATGGGAATAGCATTCATGTCGTTTCTCGGGATCCAGATCTAAAAGCAGGGTATTATTATGGGATTTTCGATTATAATAGCGATTGCGGCGGCGCTTGTGATAGTGCTGCTTCTGGTGGCCCTGCTTTTATTTGCCAAGGCAAAGCTTACCACATCCGGGAAAGTAACGATAGATATCAACGACAGCGAGAGGGTTCTTTCCGTGGAAGCGGGCGACTCGCTCCTTACTACGCTCGGAAATGAAGGAATATTCCTTCCCTCGGCCTGCGGCGGTCAGGGAACATGCGGCATGTGCAAGTGCCAGGTACTTGAAGGCGGCGGCGATATACTGGCTACCGAGGTGGGATATTTTACACGCAGGGAACAGAAAGAGCACTGGAGGCTGGGATGCCAGGTGAAAGTCAAGGACAATCTCAAACTCCATATTGAGGAAGCCGTTCTCGGAGTCAAGAAATGGGAATGCGAGGTGGTTTCCAACCATAACGTGGCGACATTTATTAAGGAGTTCGTAGTTAAACTCCCCGCGGGCGAAACGCTTAATTTCCGCAGCGGCGGATATATACAGATAGACGTACCCAGATATGCAGGTATAAAGTATTCCGATTTCGCGGTGGAGGACGAATACAGGGAAGACTGGGACGGGCAGAAGTTGTGGGGACTCGTCGCCAATAACCCGGAGCCTACCTTCAGGGCTTATTCGATGGCCAACCATCCGGCAGAGGGTAATATAATAATGCTCAATATCCGGATAGCCACGCCCCCCTGGGACCGTGCCGCGGGAGCGTTCATGAATGTGCCTCCGGGAATATGCTCGTCATATATATTCTCGCTCAAACCGGGTGATAAGATAACCATATCGGGCCCTTACGGCGAGTTCTTCGTAAAAGATACTCCGAATGAGAAAATGTTCATAGGCGGCGGCGCAGGTATGGCCCCGATGCGCTCGCACATTTTCGACCTCTTTAAAACGAAGCATATTAAAACGCCTGCTACTTTCTGGTACGGAGCGCGAAGCCTCAGGGAGGTATTCTATGAGGCCGACTTTGAGGAGATAGCGCGCGAGAACGACAATTTCCGCTATGAACTGGCATTGTCGGAGCCAAAGCCTGAGGATAACTGGAAGGGTTATACCGGTTTTATACACCAGGTCATATACGATAATTACCTGAAAGATCACCCTGCGCCGGAGGATATAGAGTACTATATCTGCGGCCCGGGTGTTATGACCGCGGCAGTCGAAAGGATGCTTGACGAGTTGGGCGTTCCGAAAGAAAATATCATGTACGACGATTTCGGGTCTTAAGGTTAACATAAAAGAAGGGGGCGGGGGAGTATGACTTTCCCGCCTTTTTTCGATATTTTTATTACATTTGTCATATATTGTATTAATAACATGACCTTTTCCTGGATAGATATCACCGGCATCGTTGCCGCTGCCACTATGGCTATCGGCTATATGCCCCAGACGATCCGTACGATCCGTACGCGTTCAACGGACGACATTGCCATGGCATCATTCCTGCTTATGGCGATAGGGGCTTTTTTCTTTATGGTACAGGGATTGCTTACCAAAAATTATTATCTGGCCGCCGCGAATTTCCTGACTTCCTCTATGAGCGCCGTAATAGTGGGTATCAAAATAAGCAACGACATTAAAAAGCGCAGGTCGGCCAAGAACAAAGAGAAATGATACATTAGCTATGGAAGAGAAACGATTTATATATCTGCCGGAGGACGTAACCGAAAGGCTTGCGGAAAAACTGGGTATTCCTTTCGACTTGGTAACGGATAAATATGTCAGGCCTATACTTCTCCCCCGCAAAAGGGACGCTCATAAGGGAACATACGGACACGTTTTGCTGGTTTGCGGTTCCCGCGGGATGATCGGGGCCGCCGTGCTTGCGACGGGGGCAGCGCTCAGGTCGGGATGTGGCCTGGTGACGGCCCATATTCCGGCCGGAGAAAGCTTGGCGGTAGCGGCAAACTGGCCGTCGGCATTACTGAGCCTCGACAAAGGGGAGGTTTTCTCCGAACTGCCGGAAGATATTTCTAAATACACTTCAGTAGGAGTGGGCTGCGGACTCGGACAATCGGAAGAAACTGTTGCCGCTTTCGGAAAACTGATGGATGTATGCTCCGGCAATAAAATTCCGATGGTTATCGATGCGGATGCTTTGAATATATTGGCTTCGCACCCCGAACTTCATTCGCATATTCCCCAGAACAGTGTTCTTACTCCCCATAAGGGTGAATTGAGAAGGATGGTGGGCGAATGGAAAGATGAAGACGATATGCTTAGGCTTGTATATGATCTCGCGACGGGGCTTAACTCTACCATTGTTGTCAAGGGCCCGGAGACAGCGGTCTGCGCGAGGGGGTATAAATTTACTTTTAATTCTACGGGCAACAGCGGTATGGCCAAGGGAGGTAGCGGAGACGTCCTGACGGGGATGATAGCAGGACTGATTTCGCGCGGCTATTCTCCCGAAAATGCGGCAATTGTCGGAGTTTACCTTCACGGTTCGGCAGGCGATAAAGCAGCCGATTATTTCGGAACGGAGGGAATGAACAGCGCAGATATAATAGATTTTATTCCGGAAACATTTAAAGATCTGGAATAACGGAAAACTACTACCTGAAAAGAAACCATATTTTGAATGGCAAAAAAAGAGGTAAAATATGATCCCAAACCTCGTTTGGGATACCGGATGCTCAAGGCATACGTGCGTTTTTTCCACGATAAGTGGTATTACCGTAACGTGTATTGGCTGAATACGCAGAATGTACCTGGAGAGGATGTGCCGGTAATGATTGTTTCTGACCACCAGAACGGACTTAACGACCCTCTGGGCACTATTTTTTCGGTTCACAACCGTAAGAAGCGCAAGATGAGGTTCGTGGCCCGGGCAGACGTTTTCAGACAGATATTCCGGCGTCCGCTTAGCTGGCTGGGGATATTGCCGGCCTACAGGGCCCAATATCAGGGCGAAGGTTCGGCCGCCAGGAACAGGTTTATGCTCGGGGAATCGGGCGAAGAACTTATAAGAGGGGGTGCGGTCGTCATTTATCCCGAAGGCGGGCACCAGGACAAAAGGTGGCTCGGCAGTTTTTCGGCCGGATACCTTCACCTGATATTCGAAGCGGCCAAAAAAACAGGATTCGAAAAGGAAATGTTCGTACTTCCTTCGTGTAATCACTACTCGGATTATGTCAGGTTCAGGGAGCAACTAGTGATAAAATACGGAACGCCGATATCTCTGGCTCCATATTATAAACTTTACGAAGAGGATCAGAAAGCCGCGCAGAATGCCGTGAATGCTGTTGTCCGTGAGCAAATATCAGGTCTGATGCTCAATATCACAGACCTTGAGAACTATGACGCCATCGATTTCCTGCGCGAGACGTATGGGGTGGGGTATGCCCGTAAACGAGGCTATGATCCCCGCAGATTGTCCGATAAGCTTCTTTCGGATAAAGAACTTTTTGCACGGATGGACAGTGCGAGGCAGGAAGGCAACGAGGATATATTGAAGATTTATGATGATGCGAGGGATCTTTCGGCCGGGGAAAAAGAGATGAGGGCAGAGGACAGGTTTTTCTCTTCAAAGCCCTCTTTGGGAACCCTGCTGCTGAAAGGGCTTGGTATGCTTGTGGCATTACCGCTGTTTATTTTCGCCCTTATTCCGAATATACTCGTTTACCTGGCGCCTAAGCTTATGACCCGCCGGATAGAGGACATTATGCTGCAC
Organism: uncultured Tidjanibacter sp.; assembly: GCA_934663885.1. GTDB lineage: Bacteria > Bacteroidota > Bacteroidia > Bacteroidales > Rikenellaceae > Tidjanibacter. Next base: position 2,040 of record CAKUKW010000073.1, on the reverse strand, counting down.
GGAGGAATTAATCTGGCACTGAGCATATTGGTGACTATGCCGGTACTTTATATCGCAATGTTTTTCGTTACGCGGGAGGTGACGGGCTCATGGATCGCCGCGGGGATACATTTTCTCGCTTTGCCATGGCTGGCTGTTTTTGCATGGAATTATTCTCAGTGGTTCCTGAATTGGTTGAAAGGCTGGCGTTTCCGCGGGTTGGACAGCAAGGGAAGGCTGAATGCATTGCGGCTAATAAGGGAAAGGATATACTCTTTACTGGACTCGGTACTGGCGCGGTAAATCAATTGGTTTAGCGCGATATCGCAAAATTTGATTACATTTGTAGAATGTAAACTTCGCCTCTGATAAATTCAAATAAACTTGATTTATCCATCCGGCTCTATTACATTTGCATTAATATAAAGACATTAAAATATTACAGGAAAATGGCAAACTTAAGGGGAATCAAAAAAGATATAGATTATCTTGTAAACGAGGTGGTTGTAGACTGTTATCTGGCGCTTTATTTCCATGAAGACAAGCAGAAGGAGATAGTGGGTGTTATGCAGAACGCCGTGGATCTTCGTAACGAACTGTTCGAAATGGTGAATAATCCTGCCGAAAAACATAATCCTTCGTTAGTAAGGAAACATTATAACTTTGTGCGTGCGCAGATGCTCGAGCGTATCGACGGCCTTTTCGATAAACTCAGCAAAGCGGTGAACATAGAAAGGAAATAGACTGAAACAGGGAAGATACTAAAAAAGAGGACTGCCATGGGAATGCGTCAGGGATAAACTTTATGGAGTAGTCGCCGGATCGTTTACTTAACCCTGATGAGGTTTATTCCGTCGCGCAGGGGTAATATTATATTCTCCACGCGGTTGTCTTCCGCCACCATCCTGTTGAAATTATTGATTCCCATGGTCTGCGGATCGCTGAAATTATCTTGGTCGCCCACTTTGCCATACCATAGTATATTGTCTGCCAGTATGTAAGAGCCGCTTTTCACTAGCGGTTTGCCTGAATTTGGATTATCGCCCATCAGCATGCGGTAATAATCGGGATATTCTCTTTTGTCGCCGTCTATGAAGACCATATCGTAGATGTGACCCAGATCAGGGGCGATATCCAGGGCCGAGCCGAAATACTGCATAATACGGTTTCCGTGAGTGCTGCTCCTGAAGAACGCCGAGGATATTTCTTCCAGTTCCTCGTCTGCTTCGATGGTATCTATGATACCGCTGCAACTCAGTCCCGCCGCCATCGACAGCGCTGAATAGCCGGTAAATGTTCCTATCTCGAGTACACGTGATGGCGCTATCATGCGAGTTAACATTTCGAGAAATTTACCCTGGACATGTCCCGAAATCATACGATGGTGTATGGTTTTCAGGTGGGTTTCGCGTTCCAACTCCGCCATGAGCGGATCTTGCTCGGAGGAGTGTTCGAGGATATATTTATCTATACGGCCCATTGATTTTATTTGTAGATCAAAACGGACATGTCCGATAAAATATCGTTTGCTACCTCCATAATATCATCTGCCGTTACCGAGAGTATTTTTTCCCTGACTTTTGCAGTACTCTCTACGCTTTCGAAAATAAGGTAACTCTTTCCTGCCGACAGCATATAGTTTTCGTTATTTTCGGCAGTTATGGCAAACTGCCCAAGGAATTGCTTTTTTGCCATGGAGAGGCGCCTGGGCGAAAGGGGGTTTTCCCTCAGTTCGGCCAACTGTTTATTTACGAGTTCAAGGCATTTATCCCCTTTGTCCCGTTCACAGGTAAAGTATATCGTAGCTATCCCTGTATCCGAAAGTGGAGTGTAGGAAGCTTCCATGCCATAGGAAAGCGCATTTTTTTCACGCAGCAGGATATTCAGCAGGGAGTTTGCCGAAGGCCCTCCGAGAGTATTCATAAGCAGCGACAGCGGGAGCCGTTTGCAGTTTTCATAACCGTAAGCCCTGCCTCCCAAAACACAGTGTAACTGATGGGTACTTTTGCCAACGGATTTAGAAAAAATACCCGGGTCCCCCTCAAGCTTCCTGGTAAAGCC
>CAKUKW010000072.1 GCA_934663885.1 uncultured Tidjanibacter sp. | reverse complement strand
TGGTAGGCGTAATCCTGCAGAATGGCGCTGTCGGGTGCGTAAGTGGTGTTTTGGAGTCTTTTGGAACCCTCGGGACTGATCACCCACCTTAGTAGCTGGAGGTTGTCGTATAGGTAGTAAGTGTCCATAACCGTCACGCCGTCCGTTGTGCGCTCGAGGATAGTCTTTGCGAGTCCGTCGCTGAATGTGGTCACCGTCAGCCCGTCCTCGTTGGTGACGCTGTTTTTGTAGAGCGAGCCCGCGGCGTGGTACCCGTTGACCGAAATTCCGCCGGCCGGGGAGATCGCGAGGCTGCGGACTTCGCCGGCGCCGTTGAACGAGTAACCGAATTCGACGGGACGCTCTTCCGTGCCGCTTATCGCATAGGCGTTTTTATAATCTTTGCCGACGTTGTATTGCTTTTCGAGCCTGCCGAGAGCGGAACCTTCATAAACCTTTTCCACGAACGACCTGCCCGCGTCCTGCGATCCGTAAAGGGCCGTGTAGTAGGCGCTCTTTTTGTTTACGGCGTTTTCCGCGAAACTTCCTCCGGTCAGGTCGCTGACGTACGGTAAATGGCTCCGGACGTCGTCCCTGCCCATAAAGTCGTACTCGATGGGAGTCACGATATCGAACCTCAGCGGAGACGCGCCCACTTCGACGACCTGCTCAGCTCTTCCAAGCCCGTCATAATAGGTTACGGTAGGTATCGTGTTGGCGGTGTTGGCGGTGTTGGCGGTCGCGGACATGAAGGCGTATTGCGCGACGTAGTTCCTCGAAGCGGTCAATCCGTTGGTAGAAACGGTATTCCCGGCGATTGTGGTGATCTTCGCTTCGGCATATTTGTAGCGTCCCCCGCTACCCACTTTTAAGCGGAATTCATAATCGCCGGCGGTATTCAGGTCGGTAGGGTGGTAGATACTTTCCGTCGCGCCGTATATATCCAGCCATGAGCCGTTCGCCCCGCTCTTTCTCTGCCATTGGTAGGTATAGTCGTCGCTTCCGCCCGAAACCTCGGTCAGGAACAGCGACAGCGGTTTGGTGCCGTACAGGATAGTTTGCGTTGTAGGCTGTATTTCCCCTATTACGAGCATTCCGATGCTGCCGTCCGCTATTATTGTCGCCTCGGCCGAATTCAGGATATTATCATTAAGCGTATTAGTCGTTTTTACCCTGTAAGAGTACGTCGTTGTGTTGTCAGCCGGTATACTCTCCGAATAATCTATGTAAAGCGGCCCCGGGCTGTAAGTTTCTCCCGTAGCCCCCGCAATGTCCTCCCATTCGCGGTTATATACTTTCCTCTGCCACTGCCTGGTGTGGATATTGTTTCCTCCGGTATGGACCAGCATTCCGGGATTCTCCCCCGGCGCTATTGTTGTAGAAATGGGGTCTACATATCCCACGTCGGGATCATCGTGCAAACGGTCGGTTACATTCACCAGCGCATTTTCCGATGCGAGCGATTCGTCGTCGCCGATTATAACCCTGTAATGATATTTAGTACCACCGGAAACAACCCCTCCTGAATTATTAATGAACAGGCGTCCCGGGTTAAATTCTTTGGCCGTAGCGCCCGCTATGTTCTGCCATGTTCGGCCGTCGATGCTGACCTGCCACTGCCTGCCGCGGCTGCCCGCTCTACCTTCATGGGTAAGCGGAGCTGCAATCCCGCCGGTACCGATAGCCTGCGTCGCAGGAGATATGTATCCCGGCTCGAGCGAGTCTTCGACGGTTATCGAAGCTATGGGTGTGTAAAAATTGTATATTCCGTTAAGGTGTATACGGAACTGGTAAGTACCCGGTTCGTCGAACGTGGGAGGCGAATAGGTTGAACCTGTGGCACCTGGTATACTGCTCCATGATCCGGAATCTTTACTTCGGTACCATTGACGAGACACCACTTCGCCGTGTCCGGAATGCGAGAGTGTTTCGGGAGTTTCACCCGTTTCCACGGTCTGTCTTAGCGGGGTTATCCGGCCCTTGTCTATAAGTCCCAACGGATCGGGTTTAAATGCTACGGTTGCGCCGGCCGACGCTTTGGTCTGGCTGCCGTTAACCACCACCCTGTAGCTATACGTAAGTGTATTGGTATTGTTATTGGTACGGACAGGAGGGGTATACGTTTCTCCCGTAGCTCCTGCAATATCGCTCCATCCGCCGGAAAGATTGTGCTGCCACTGGCGCGATGCGATGTTTTCCGCCCCGATGTTAGTAAGTGTCTGGGGCCTGTCTCCCCATTCCACCGTTTGCGAAACAGGGGTGACCGAGCCGGGATTGACGAACGGGGTTACCGTTACCGTCGCCGGTACGGATGTCCGGGAGGGGTCGTTGTTTATGTAGACCCTGAATGAATAAGTAATATCTTCGCTTGTCGAATTGGGCAACGCACCCGGTAAATAGCTCATTTCAGTCGCTCCCGCAATATCCGTCCACAGCCCGTCGCCTGTTTTCTGCTGCCATTGTATGCAGTGAAGGGGATTGGCCCCGGTACTTCCAGTGGCGCTTCCTCCCGTTCCCGAAGCATTCGATGTAAGCTCAAGTGCCGTCTCGCCCGCTTCTATGGTGTGTGATTCGGGAGTTATGACGCCGGGATTGCCATTCGATGGATGTAGCAATATGCCCCCGATTTCTGAGGCCAGTGTCGCGTCTCCGTTTACCACGACCCTGTAGGCGTATATGTTATCGTTGCTGCTTTGCGCACCGTTATGAGTGATCCTCTCCGGGGAGTAGCTTATTCCGGTCGCCCCTTCGATATTTTCCCACATACCGGTCTTTATGTTTATTAGCCTTTGCCACTGGCGCGAAGCGACATTGGCATAGTCGGTATGTGTTAAGGTCTCTGGGATTCCTGTAAATACTATTTCCTGTATCGCGGGATTAACTTTTCCCGGCGCGGCCACAGCGCCTGCTGGCGTTACCACAACTGTTGCAACATCCGATAATGTATTTGCATCGCCGTTGATGACTACCCTGTATGAGTAAGTGGAGTTTCTGCTTCCGGTGATATTAATTACTGGAGGAGAATATGTTTCGCCTGTTGCGTTCTGTATATTAACCCAGTAAGGAAACGAAACCATATCCTCTATCTTCTGTTGCCACTGACGAGATGTTACTCCCTGGTGTGCTGTATGGGTAAGGGTTTGTGGAGCGCTGCCGGACTGTATTTCCTGAGTGGGGGGAGTTAATGTCCCGGGAATTACGTCGGGTAATGCTGCTGGCTCTACAACAATTGTTGCGACATCTGAAAGTATATTGGTATCGCCGTTGATTACTATCCTGTATGAGTAAGTAGCATTCAGACTGGCATGTGTATTCGTTAATGTTCCCGGCGAGTAACTTTCTGCTGTTGCTCCTGCTATATTTCTCCAGAATGGAGTTTTTATAGATGAAGGATCGTCTACCATCTGCTGCCACTGCCTGGAGGTCACTCCCTGGTGAGCTGTGTGGGTAAGGGTTTGTGGAGCGCTGCCGGATTGTATTTCCTGCGTGGGGGGAGTTAATGTCCCGGGAATTACTTCGGGTAATGCTGCCGGCTTTACTACCATTGTGGCCACATCCGAAATAAGGTTAGTGTCCCCGTTAATAATTACCCGGTAAGCATAAGTCATATTTTGAGTTCCGGTATTCGTATAGGATACTGGTACGTATGTTTCCCCAGTCACTCCAAATAGACTTATCCACGATATAAAGGCTCCTGTCGAAGGATCGGCAATGGACATTTGCCACTGCCGGGAGTTTACCCCTTCGTGTCCGGTATGAGTAAGAATGCCGGGAGTTGCCCCGGATTCCATTTCCTGAGAAGCCGGGGTGATGGAGCCGGGTGTGATTTCAGGCTCGGTTTGAGCCGGTTTTACCACTATTGCCGCAATATCCGAGATAAGGCTTGTGTCCCCGTTAACGATTATCCTGTAGGAATAAGTGATGTTTTGGGTACCTGTATTCGTATACGGTGCGGGAGTATGTGTTTCTGCTGTAGCGCCCGCAATATCGGCCCAGTTACTTCTGTATCCTGTATTAGGGTCTACTACCCTCTGCTGCCACTGCCGGGAGCCTACTCCGTGGTGGCCAGTATGTGAAAGGGCGGCAGGTGCCGCTCCGGATTCTACCTGTTGCGATGCCGGAGTGATGGCGCCGGGGGTGATCTGAGGCTCTGCCGTTCCTTCTACAAAAATTACCGCCTCCGAAGAATATGCCGCATTGTTGTAATAGACCCTGTAAAAAAACACTCCGGGTGAGTTCATCTGACCCGGCGAATAAGTCTGTGCCGTGGCTCCCTGTATATTAGCCCACTGTCCGTTCAGTTGCTTAACCTGCCACTGGTAAGTTGGTGTGGCAAAAGTTTCCCTTGGGATTTTCAGTGAATGTGATAGTGGCTGGGCCGTACCTCCGGCAGTCAGCTGTTGTGATGCTGGCGTTAGTAATCCTCCGTATGTTCCAGCCATTAAGCTTTCCCGTATTAAGGTGAGGGGTATATTTCCCAAAGAGGTGGAGATCATGTAAACGGCCTCTTTCCTGTCAGTAATGATAGACAGGGGGGGCAGTGTTAACGTAAGGGTATAATAATGCATGTATACCTGTCTGGCGGAGTCGTAGTTGGTAATGTTATGCGTTACATCCGGTATGGTGAAATCGATATTGTCTCCGCTGACTTTGGTGATGGAATTAACCGAAGCCGCGGGCGCCTGCGCCGACGGGCTTTCATAAGTGATGTATACGGTGCCCGGTATTTTTATCTCTGTCGGGAAATAAGAGATTACCTGGCCCTTTGCCGAAGGAAGTAGCCAAAGAAGGGCAATTCCAAACGTTAGAATATACTTATATATGTTTTTCATGTAATCCGGTTATTAAAGGGTGTTTATAAGATTGTAATCGTAGCTTTCTATGACATTGAAATTATTGTTCCCCATATCTTCCTTTATGGCCCGCAGGCGGCAGGAGGCATCATACTCGTATATCATTTTGCGGCCGGAGGGATCGGTAACCGATTTAATGCCGATTAAAGGATAATGCTCGTATATGGTAACATGGGCGTTTTCCAGGCTTGAACTGTTTTTCATTCCCAGCAGGGCATTGTAATCGGCAGATGTAAGGGTCGGACGGTTCAATATATCGTCGAGGGTGGTAATACCCAGGGCGCGGACTACATCCAGATATGTAGCGTTCTTAATCTCGGCTACCAGCGTGGTACCGTTATATCCCCATATATAGCAGGTATTTTTATCGCCGTTGAGGGTTACGTGTACGGGGTTGCCGCACGTGTCGTATCTGTTAACCGTGAGAGTTTGAATTACGTTTCCGTTAAGGGAGGTTGTGATTGTCCCGGGCTTTATGATGCTCTTACTGCCGGGCGTAAAATACCTGTATGTGGTTTCCGTGGTCGTAGTGTCCACGTCGTTGAGAACGACTTCCTCAGTCAGGGGGGTGTATATCTGGTTCCGTTCATATAAATCGCCGATCAGGCTTCCGGGAGATGAATAAGGATAGTAATACTTATAGAGGTACTCTTTCCCGTCCGAAATTACTTTTTTGGATTTGAGGTTCAGAGATTCGAGTTGTAAATTCGAGAGCGAACCGACAGTAAAGCCACTGTGGTCTGAATAGGAGTATGTCGTGGAGGAAGTTTTTACCGGCTGGCCGTTGGCATAATCGATAATGGCCGACCTCGTCAATTTCGTCGTGCTCATTTCTTCCTCCACATCGAAGTAGAAGCAATCGGTTTTAGAGCTTATTAATATCAGCGGGTAACCCTTGCCTTCATAATCGGTCAGTATGTTCCTCACGAACAATCCCGTAACGAAGCTGCTCCTGTTAGCGGTATCGTAGCCGCTCGTCTCTTCCCTCACCAGTTCGAACGTACCTTCCGTCTGCTTGTAATATTTTTTGCTTATGAGGTTTGTAAGAGCCACGCTTTTCTCTTTATAGTAGTTAGTTATGTCTTTAAAATAACCACCGGATCCATCGTCACCGTGCGGGATACTGGTTAAAAGATATTTCCCGAGGGCATTTTGTGAAAGGGAGGGATCCGTCAAAGGATTGCAGGACAGCACATCCGGATAATCGTAAACGACTTCGCTTGTATCGTAAGCGTATTTCATACGAACCGTTTCGCTTGAAACCCCGTCGTATATATCCTCCGTGACCTCACCGTATACCCTTTTTGCCCTTTCTGGCGAGGCTCCGGGCAATACCGGGTAAGAGCCTATCGTAAGGTAATATTTATTTGTCGGGGATGGCTCTGCTCCACCCATATCCGACATTCCTGCAGAATATGTGGAATAATTCTTTACTCCACCGCCGTCGAGTGGCATCGTCATAATTGGGGAGCTGTATGAGAACTTCCTTTTTTTTATCAGTTTCGTCCCGTCGTATGTCCCGATCGATTTTATCCGTAAACCGACGACATCGTTTCCGGATCCGTTGGATTCATATTCGTATTTTGTTACCGAGCCGAGTAATCCGGCGATTTCTTTAAGCGAATATTGTTTGGCATACTCGAGGTTGTGCGTCCTGTTTGCGAGTTGCCTCCCATCTGGATCGTAGGGGATTATGTGGTCATTTAATCTTACGCCGTTGAAATAACCGGCCATATCGCGGGCGAAATATTTCCTGTCGCTTGGCACCGCTTCCTCGTAGTAGGAGAATCTGTATCCGTCGGAAGGCTGGGTCCCGTTCGTACCGCCGGATATCTTAAGGCCCGCCAGTTTTAGCCTGTTATCGCCGAAATAACCCGACTCCAGCTCTGCGCTCCATACGGTATTGCCTTCCATATTCTTTACCGCAACGGAAGTAAGGTATTTATTCCAGTTATTATTCCGGGGGATATACATTGTGTAATACGAATGTGAATATCCCATATCGATAGGCGGCAGGTTTACAGGGTGCTCCGCGTAATCGAACGTCACAATATTGCCGTTGAATTCTATACTTGCTATAGCCTTGCAGCCGGAATATATATAATAGCTTACGGATTTAGTTGCATTGTTGCCGCTCCAGCCCTGGGGGAGCTCGTTACTGGATGTATATGTGATCGAATGGCTCAGCATCTTTTTTCTCCATTCACCCAGATCGGTGTATGTAATTATTACGGTGTCCGTCTCGTCCGGAGAAACTATTTCGGTAAGATACCAGCTGGAATCGGTGTTATAGTTGGGACTCTGGGGCCACCTACTCGTGTCGTCCGGCTCCCGTATGACATCGTAGGAGATAGACTCTATTTCGGTAAAATGATATTTTATCCCTTTGGCATCGGTAATGATGAATTTTGTGATTTCTCCAATATTATTGTACTCCAACTCAATTTTGTCATCGGAGACGGACGTTTTTTCGATCTCTAACGTCGGGTTCGTACCGCGCGTTATTTTGACGATGAACGATCCCGTGTTGCCGTTGTAGTTGTAGGTGTACCTGTCCCAGAACGAATCGTACCAGTTATACAGAATGCCGAATAAATAAGACGAATATCCTCCGTTGTATACGTCATCATGGGAGAGAATTCCCCGAAACCTCCCGTTAGAGGGGTTGGCGTCATCTTCCAGTCCCACCACCGTTTTGGTAATCACCCCTCCGGCGTTAAGGCTCCATCCCAGTCCCACTGTTGCGGGTATCTCGTCGACCTTTATACCGCCGGTATTGTAGGTAAGGCTTATAGGGACTTCCAGCTCGCGTGATTTTACCGTATACAGCGGAATACTGATGTCCACCTGCCCCAGTGAATAAGATACCGGGTTGTCCGCATATCGCGCCATTTGATAAGCGCCGGGGGAGGGAGGTATGATATTCTCCTGGAATCCCGCATGTTTGTCACCGGGTATATCGCCCGTAACTTCTTGCCCCGGGAGTATGCAGGGGGAAAAGGTTAGGGCTGCCATAAGTGCCAAAAATTTTATGACTTTGTGTCTGTGTAATTTAAAAATTTCCATAGGTTGTTTTTTATGTTGATAATTGTTTTCGGTTTGTGTAGATCTATAATAAAATTCTTAAGTCATGAGTTCCATGGTTTTAAATGGTTAAATAACAGGTAGAATTAATAAATGGTCGTTCCGAGCTTGAACATGGGCAGGTACATGGAGATGAGTATTACCGCCACGAGAACCCCGATGAACATTATCATGACGGGTTCGAGTATATTCCCGAGCTGTTTGAGTTTATACTCCAGTTCGGCGGTAATATCTTCTCCCTGTTTGCGCAACATTTGGGACAGTGTATTGGTTTCCTCGCCAACCCTGAGCAGGGTGGTGAGCCTGGCATCGTAAAGGTTTCCGAAGCGGGCGACGTTGTCGGCAAACGATTCGCCGTCGGTAAGTCCGCGGGCTATCGACTCGAATGATTTCCGGTAAGGATAGAGGGTAATGATATCCTGCAACATCTCTATGCCGTCGATCAACGGTATGCCCGAGCTGTAGAGCAGGTACATAAGCTTGCAGAAGTGGGCCTGGCTGTTTTTCTTTACCAGTTTCCCTGCCAGCGGCGTCCTCAGCAGCGCCGCCGCCTTGAATTTCCTCATAGGTTCCGTATTCCCGTATATGGTGAAAAGCACGGTAAGAGCGGCCGCAGCGAGTGAAAACGCCAGCAGGTATGACTGGAAATTCCGGGAAAAGGCGACGACTGCGCGCGTGACCGCCGGGAGCTCGCCGCCCATTCTGGAGTATACCTGCTCGAACATGGGAACTACTACCAGCATCATGAATATGAGCACCACCACAGCGATGAAAAGAATGATGAGGGGATAGCTGACAGCAGAGGAAATCATCCTCTTCTGCGACGCCTTTTTGCGGTAATAATCAGAGAGGAAACCAAGCGATTCATACAGTTTACCGGTCTCTTCGCCTATGCGTACCACCCCGCAGTCAAGCGCTGTGAAATATCCGCTCGATGAGAGAGACTTCCCCAGTGTATCCCCCTTTATTATATCCCTGTGTA
>CAKUKW010000071.1 GCA_934663885.1 uncultured Tidjanibacter sp. | reverse complement strand
ACGTTGTTCCAGTCCTCGGCATTCGTTGCGGCCTGCAGGCGTACCATATGGGCATTGGCGTTGTTCGGATCGAGTTTGAGTATCTCTTCGAAAAGAGTATATGCCTGGCGGGCGTTGCCGCTTTTAGCGACGTCGTTCGCCTGCACGGTCATATAGTAAAATATTTTCCCGTTCGCCTGGTCTGCAACCGCTTTGTAACGGGAGGACCGTTCACCCATCGCCACCAGCTGATTGTAGATATTGAAAGCCTCCTCATATTTTCCCAGTTCGGCATAGCTGTCGCCCATGAAAATCGCATTTTCAGTAAAAGAGGGATCTATCTCGTAACCTTTCTGGAAATAAGGTATGGCCTGCTCGTACTGCTTATCGTTAAACGGGGTTGCGCCGAGATTCATGTAAAGCTGCGCACCGAGCCGTTTGGCATTTCTTACCGACGTGGGAACGCCATAGAGCTCGCCCGATTCGATAGCCATGTTCAATTGCTTAAAAGCGTCGTCTGTTTTCTGTTGCTGGGCAAATTCGAGTGCACGCCTGAAATAAGCTTCGGGGAGTGCCTTCTGTGCGGCAGCAATCGTATTGGAAGCCTCGCCGCCGACCTCGAGGCCCAGATTGATAACTTCTTCCAGTGCGGGAATGGCTTCAGCGTATTTTTTGTCCTGATAAAGTTTTACGGCTTCGTTATATTTGATGTTTACGTCGTTTACCGTCTGGGCGGAAAGTTTTCCTGCCGCCCCGAAGGCGAGTAAAGCCGTTAGAATAAAAATGATCTTTTTCATGGTTCGCGTATTAGATTTAGTCTGTTCTTTTTGTTTATATAGATGTATTTTCAGGGCTATTTCCATAACATAGCCGACAAATTTATATTATAGAAAGCTTTTTTGCAAGACTTTTTGCACTAAAATAGCCCGGGTATTTGCGGCGGATTATTATCTGGCTCCGTGCTTTACAACGCTGGAAGGCATGCAGGCCTTATTCCGAACCTTTTCTTCCGGGACATTTTTTGCACTATCTCAGTTTCCTGAAGAAAGAGCCCATAAGCGCAGCGCACTCCACGGAAAGGACACCTCCGGTTATCCCTGTTTTCGGGTGCGGTATCGAGCCCGAATATACCGAAAATCCCTTTTTCGGGTCGGGAGCTCCGTAAACTATTCTTCCGATTTGCGCCCATGAACATGCGCCGGCACACATGGCGCAGGGCTCCACCGTAACGTAAATAGTGCACTCTGGAATGTATTTGCCTCCGGCGGCATTCATCGCGGCAGTCAGGGCCTGCATCTCGGCATGCGCGGTCGCATCGGAAAGGGTTTCTACAAGGTTGTGCCCCCTGCCAACTATCCGGCCGCCGGCTACGACGACCGCTCCTATGGGAACCTCTCCTTTATCGAACGCTTTCTGCGCCTCGGAAATTGCCGCCCGCATAAAAAATTCGTCCGTGGCTCGCTCTTTTTCCATCCAGATATCTATAAAATCGTTACCTTTGAAGCCGGTTCCGGCAAAAGTAATAATTCACGGCCGAAAATCGCAAACTGCAACCGAAAATCTGCAATTTAGTAATTATCGAATATGTACAGGACACATACCTGCGGAGAGCTCCGCATAGGAAACAAAGGTGAAAAAGTAATCCTGGCCGGCTGGGTTCAGAAAGTCCGCGCCATGGGTGCCATGACCTTCATAGACATCCGGGACCGCTACGGTATAACGCAGCTCGTTGTGGGCGACGATTCCCCCGCAGAGGCCAAATCAACAGCCGCGGAGCTCGGCCGTGAATATGTGATACAGGCCGAAGGGACGGTTGTGGAAAGGTCGTCGAAGAATGATAAGATGCCTACGGGCGAAATTGAAATCACCGTTTCCGGTGTTAGAATCCTGAACATTTCCGAAGTGCCGCCTTTCACTATAGAAGAGCACAGCGACGGCGGCGACGAGCTGCGCATGAAGTACCGTTACCTCGACCTTCGCCGTCCCCCGCTGCAGCGCAATATGATACTGAGGCATAAAATGGCACAGAGCGTACGCCGCTACCTCGACGGACAGGGATTCCTTGAAATAGAGACTCCTTTCCTTATAAAGTCTACTCCCGAGGGGGCGCGCGACTTCGTGGTTCCTTCGCGTATGAACCGTGGCGAGTTCTACGCCCTGCCGCAGTCGCCCCAGCAGCAGAAACAGTTGCTCATGGTTTCCGGGTACGACAAATACTTCCAGATAGTACGCTGTTTCCGCGACGAGGACCTCAGGGCCGACCGTCAGCCGGAATTCACACAGATAGACTGTGAAATGTCTTTCGTGGAGCAGGAGGACGTGCTCGGAACTTTCGAGGGAATGTCGAAGTATTTGTTCAAAGAGGCGCTGGGCGTTGAGTTTAAAGAAAATTTTCCGCGTATCACATGGCACGAGGCTATGGAAAAATATGGCTCCGATAAACCCGACATCCGTTTCGGCATGGAGATAAACGACATTACCCCGATGGCCAAAGACAAAGGGTTCGTGGTTTTCGATTCGGCCGAATATGTGGGCGCGATTGTTGCCGGGGGTTGTGCGGAATATACGCGCAAGCAGACAGACGAGCTGACCGAGTTCGTAAAACGCCCGCAGGTGGGTGCCAAGGGGCTCGTATGGATAAAGCTCGACGCCGGCGGAAATATCAAATCGAGCATCGACAAATTCTTCCCGCCGGAAGAATTGCAGGCATGGGCGGCAACATGCGGAGCAAAGGCCGGCGACCTCATGTTCATAATCGCAGGGGACAAAACACACAGCCTTTCAGCCCTCAACGACCTGCGGCTGGAAATGGGAGAGCGGCTGGGACTGCGCAAAAAGGATGTGTTCAAACCCCTGTGGGTGGTCGATTTCCCGCTCCTGGAATGGGACGGGGAAACGAAACGTTTTTATGCTATGCACCATCCGTTCACATCCCCAAAGCCGGAAGACGTGCTGCTATTGGACACCGAGCCGGGTAAAGTGAGGGCAAACGCTTACGACTTCGTGGTCAACGGCGTCGAGGTAGGCGGCGGTTCCATCCGTATATTCGACAGCGCCTTGCAGGCGAAGATGTTCGGGCTGCTTGGATTCACCCCGCAGGAGGCCGAGAACCAGTTCGGGTTCCTGCTCAACGCCTTTAAATACGGCGCTCCCCCCCACGGCGGCATAGCGTTCGGTTTCGACCGTTTCTGCTCGCTGTTCGGAGGTTCGGAGTCGATACGCGACTACATCGCTTTCCCGAAGAACAACTCGGGCCGGGATGTTATGCTCGACGCTCCGTCGACAATCTCACCGGCGCAACTCGAAGAACTGGCCCTGAAAGTGGAGCTTCCCCAAGAATAAGTTCAATTATATGCTTCCGGCAATACCGTACGCAGATAACGGCCCGTATTGTTCGCGTTAACCGGTATTGCTTTCATTGACAGGAAAAGATCAGCAGAACAATCCGCCCCAAACCTAAACAAATAAAGCGTCCGCCGGGACGCTTTATTTGTTCTAACCTGAGGCATCAAATCTTGACTATCCTTTCCCTGTATGTAATTCCATTGAAGGTAACAGTCACGGTATATGCGCCCGGAGCAAGACCTACCACAGAAATGGTGCTTGCTTCACCGGGCTTAACGGCGATCTCTCCGTTATACGCGAGTATTCCCGTGGAGTTGTACAGTTTCACGCGCGAGGTTCCGTTCACCTCGGAGCCCATCCGTATATTCAGCCTGTCCGAAACAGGATTCGGGTAAAGGTACATAGATTTGGATTCATCACTGACGAAAACGTTGAAGGTGGCCGTGACGGACTCATTCAGCGAGTCGGTGGCGGTAACGGTAATATCGACGCTGCCGTTGGTCATGGAAGTAATTATAAGGTTGTTGTTTTCCACCCTGGTAGTCACTATATTGGGTGTCGACGCGGCAGCGGTATAAACCAACTTGTCACCGTCAGGATCCTCAAAATAATTATTGAGGTTCAGAGTGGCGGAAGAATTCACTCCAGTGAGGAAAATACCTTCGAGATTACTTATAAGTATTGGAGACCTGTTTGACAATGTCTTGCCCTCTACAGATGCTATTTGGGCTGTAAAGCCCCGGACATCAATTCCAGCTACCCCTACATAATACCGTGTATCTCTCTGCAGATCCTGAAAGACCCAAGTCATCTTGTCGCCTACCTGAGCGTTAGGGCCAACGCTTACGGTTGCCGACGCGGCATCACCGTTATTAATGGGTGAGGTGCTTAAATATAGGCTGAAACGGGAAGGCAAACCATCATCTTCATCTGCCGGAATAGACCAGGTCATTGTAACCTTATCTACTCCCCACTGAGCCTCCAGGTCAGTAACCTTATCAGGGGGGAAACCCTCATTGGCAAATACCGCTTTATAAGCATTTACGTATCCGGCGCCCAGTCTATTGGCATAATTGGGATTGTATTTGTCGATATCTTCCGCAGAAGCCAAAAGCTCTTCCCAAAGCTGCTCAGGAGTATAACCCGGCTGGCCGACTCCATTCTGGGCAACCATAAGGGCCGCTATTCCGGATACATGCGGGCAAGCCATGGAGGTTCCCTGCATATAACCGTATGCATTATTGGGCATAGTGCTGAGTATCACACTTTTTTCCCTGGGGCTGCCTACCCCTCCGGTATAATAATCGCCTCCCGGGGCAGTGATATCTACCCAGTCACCGAAATTGGAATAATACGCCCTTTTGTAATTGGATCCCATCGAGGCAACTGCAAGCACTTTATCATAGGATGCGGGATAAGATTTAATCGACGTATTATCGTTAGCCGCACCGAATATCACGATGCCGCCCTTCATAGGGCCTTCCTGATTGCCGTTTTCGTCGATTCCGGCATGCTGGATGAAATAATCTATCGCATCCCTTACCTTTTCGGTCATACCGCCGCCCGAAGTCCAACTGTTCTGGCTAATAACCGCACCGTTATCGGCGCCGTACTTGATTGCCCTGTCCATACCGCCACCGATATATCCTCCAGCTCCATCAGACATGAATACCTGACAGCTCATAATTTTAACGCCGGAATCCGGGGTACCGTTACCGCCGGCAATACCTGCCACTCCGATGCCGTTGTTGTTCACCGCAGCTACCGTACCACCTACATGCACGCCGTGGTCGTAAGGCTCTATCACGTTGCTGTCAGTAACGAAGTTCCATCCGTAGATGTCGTCTACATATCCGTTATCGTCGTCATCTTCCCCTGTTACGCCGTTAAGTTCGGCGGTATTCAGCCAGTAATTCGCCTTAAGATCTTCATGGTTGTAATCAAGGCCGCCGTCGACTATCGAAACGATAACATCGGGATGGCCCGACTGGGTTTTCCATACATCTATTACATTAATATCGGCACCCGCTATAGAATATTTTACAGAGCCGTCGTTATAGTAGTGCCATTGATCCGACAACCGGGGATCGTCAAAAGGATATACATCATCGGCCACTGGTCGCGTGTTGATCATATCCCCTATGTCTTCCAGCGTCAGGGGCGTTATAGTATGGGCGAGCAGCGTCGCGACACGCTGCGGCTCTACAATTTCAACTCCCGGCAGGCCGTTGAATTCATTGGCGGCTCGGGTAACTGTCACTCCTTCTTCGAAATAAATGTCATACCACCGGTGCAGGCCCGCTTCACGTGTCCTCTTCTCGAACCTTCCTGCGTAAGGAAAAGACCTTTCCATACGGATAATATTGAGGGATTCATGAAGGGATTCGAGCGGGGACATACCTGAAAATGCCCTCGTCCCTTCCGCGGAAAGGTTGGCTTCTATCGATTCGGCCGCCTGAGCGTCGAATTTTATTGAAATCATACCCTTTACCACCTGATCTTCGTCGACCATGATTGGAAGAGGTTCGTCCGTTCCTTCGGCAGGATTGCTCATACATGAGTAGAGCGTGGTCAGCAGCAGTGCCGCCAACAATAAAAATTTAGGTTTCATAAATATCTTGTTTAGGTTTTTATACACAGACAGCAGAATAATTGTGCTAATATAATAATTTTTTATGGCGTATGCAAAAAAGAATTTTTGTGCCAATATGGTTTTAATATATCCAGAGCTTACTCATTCCCGGATTATGAGTTATATTTGCGACCTGAAAACCAATAATAAAATGAAGAAAACAGACTTTATAGTAATCATTTGCGTGATCCTGTTCCTCGCACCTTTCTTCCTGATCCCTGAAGTATACGGATTCTACAAAACCTTCAATGCGGATCACCCGATGCTAATGGCGTTCATAAAGTTCGGGCTCCTCTCCACCTTCGGCGAATGTATTGGCCTGCGCATTACGGCCGGCGTATACAACAGGAAAGGTTTCGGCATACTTCCCAGGGCGCTCGTCTGGGGGGTTCTCGGAATGGGAATAAGCATGGCGATGACCATATTCTCTACCGGCACGCCCGCTTTCCTCGCGTCGCTTGGGATGGCGGACGCCCCACTCTATGCGGGCATGGCACTATCCTGGAAAAAGGTTTTGGTGGCGCTGTGCATATCGGTCGCGATGAATACCATCTTCGCTCCGGTATTCATGACTTTACATAAAGTTACGGACACTCACATCGAACAGACGGGGGGAACGCTGAAGGGATTTTTTACGCATAGGCTCCGTATGGGCGAAATACTCACCAACCTCAACTGGAAGAGGCAGTGGGGGTTTGTATTCAAAAAAACGATACCTTTTTTCTGGTATCCCGCCCATACTATAACTTTTCTGCTTCCGGGCGACCTGCGCGTACTTTTCGCCGCACTTCTGGGAGTGGCACTCGGCATACTCCTCGCCCTCGGCGCCCAGAAAAAATAGTTTTCCCGAAGTAAGGAGTGCCTCACTTTTAAAGGCACTGGGAATACTACCGTAAACATCATAATAATAAAACCTCTCTGCCGAGCCGCAGGGAGGTTTTAACATATTAAAAATTTAACTGCTGAACATTGTGGCGGCCAACAATATCCCGACCGATGCCGGAAAATCAATCTCCCTGATCCCCTGAGTTTTCGGCCTCATCTGTAACCGCCTGGGGCAACGATTTCGTTGCCTTGACGCCCAGTTTCCTCAGTTTTTCCGTCCGCCCTATCAGGTTGCCGCTGCCGGTCTTGAGCTGGCCCATCGCCTTGTCATAATTTACCTGCGCAGAAAAAATATTCTTCCCGACAGATTCAAGCGTCTCAACGAAACCCACGAACTTATCGTAAAGTTTGGCCCCTTCTTCGGCTATCTCTATGGCGTTGCGGCTCTGGTCATCTCGTTTCCACAGGTCGTGGACGACCATCAGAACGGCTGTGAGGTTCGTGGGAGCGCTGATTATTACCTGCTTGGCGTAGGCGTCGTTCCACAGTTCGGTATCGGCCTGCATAGCGGCAAGGAAAGCTGGCTCGGTGGGTATGAACATTATCACGAAGTCGGGCGAACCCAGAACACTCTGCTGGTACCCCACTTTCCCGAGTTCGTTCACATGCGACCGGACAGAGCGCACATGGTCGGCCATATACTTACGCCGCGAATCCTCGTCCTGCGCCCCCGTATAATTGACGTAGGCGGTAAGGGAGACTTTCGAATCTATCACCAGCCGCTTGCCGTCGGGCATATTGAGGATAAAATCGGGCCTTATATTATTCCCCGCCGCGTCTTTCAAGTTCGTCTGGCAGGTATAATGTATTCCTTTCGTAAGGTTCGAACGCTCCAGTATGGTCTCCAGAATCATTTCCCCCCAGTCGCCCTGGACCTTCCCGCTTCCGCGCAGGGCCGCAGTCAGGTTAGTCGTCTCCTCAGTTATCCGGCGGTTCAGATCCATCAGCGTTTTGAGTTCATTCTTCAGGGCTCCCCGCTGTTCGTTTTCATGTGAATAGATATCCTCCACACGTTTTTTGAATTCCGTAATGCTGTCTTTGAAAGGGTTCAGCAACTGATCCATGGACTCCCTGTTGGTCTGCTTGAACTGCTTCGACTTTTCCTCCAGGATGTCGTTCGCAAGATTTTTAAACTCGATGCGGAACGAAGCCTGCAGCTTCTCCAACTCCTGCCTGTCATGTTCAGCTTTTTCCTGCAGTTTCCGTACCTCGGCCTCGCTCCGGGCCAGATCTACATCCTTTGCGTGTAGCGCCGACATGAAGTTTTCCGCCCTCTGTTTTTCAACCGATTTTTCGGCTTCGGCCGCCGCCAGCCTCTCAGAGGCCAGCTGTTCCCTGCGCCTGGAATTGCCCCACATAAAAAACAATACTGCACATCCGGCGAGCGCCAGCCCCATAATTATGTATATTACCGTCATATTACCTCCAGAGTTATCCTCAAAAATACCTCTTTTTGCCGAAAATCACCTACCTTTGCGTAATTAAATAATCCTGCTCTCTTTCGCAACCGACGCTGCGGAGCGAGGGGCGAGAGATATTGCCCGAATTCGCCCGGGCCGCGGGGAGGAACCGAGGAACGAAACGGCACCAGAGCCTTCTTGCAGACTATGCGCCACAAGGACGAGGAAAGGCCGAAGGCCAACATAAACGAGCGTAACGGAGTTAAAAGAGAACGAAATATTAATTACACACAATGGAAAGGATCATATCTCCCTCGATGCTGTCGGCCGATTTCGGGCACCTCGAGCGCGATACGCGCATGATAGACGAAAGTGCTGCGCAATGGATACATATAGACGTTATGGACGGCGTTTTCGTACCGAATATTTCGTTCGGGTTTCCCGTGATGAAACCCATCCGCAAGGCGAGTCCGAAATTCATGGACGTGCACCTGATGATAGTGGAGCCCGAAAAATACCTGAAGCGTTTCGTGGAAGCCGGAGCCGACCTCGTTACTTTCCATTACGAAGCGACGGATGAGCCTCTCGGAGCCATAAAGATCATAAAAGAGGCCGGGGCTAAGGCGGGTATATCCATAAAACCGGCTACTCCCGTAAGCGTGCTCGAGGAACTTCTTCCCGAGCTCGACCTGGTGCTCATAATGAGCGTGGAGCCGGGTTTCGGAGGACAGAGTTTCATCG
>CAKUKW010000070.1 GCA_934663885.1 uncultured Tidjanibacter sp. | reverse complement strand
ACTTTGCCGAACATCATAACGGGGCTGATTCTTTCGATAGGCCGCGTGTCGGGCGAAACGGCGCCTATACTCTTTACCGTAGCCGCCTACTTCCTGCCGAAACTACCCTCAAGCATCTTCGACCAGGTGATGGCCCTCCCTTACCACCTTTATGTAATTGCCACCAGCGGCACCGACCTGGAGGCCACCCGCCCGATAGCCTACGGCACGGCACTGGTACTTATCACGATAGTACTTATTATGAACCTGCTCGCCTCGCTGTTGAGACGGAGGTTCGGCAAAAAAGGCCGCGGCGGCGATTGCGCGTAATTAACGACTGAAAAAATGATACAGACAAAAAACATAGATTTTTATTACGGGGACTTCCATGCACTCAAGAACATCAGCATGACGATGGAAGCCAACACAGTAACGGCTTTCATAGGGCCGTCGGGCTGTGGGAAATCGACTTTCCTGCGGCTCTTCAACCGCATGAACGACCTTATACCCGGAACACGCCTCACAGGCGAATGCGTCCTCGGCGGCCGCGATATTTACGCCCGCCGTACCGATGTGGACGAGCTGCGGAAAACCGTCGGTATGGTATTCCAGAAACCGAATCCGTTCCCAAAGAGCATTTTCGAGAATGTAGCCTACGGGCTCCGCGTAAACGGGGCTAAGGACAAAGCCTTCATCAGGCAGAGGGTAGAGGAATCGCTCAAAGGAGCGGCACTTTGGGGGGAAGTAAAGGATAAACTAAAAAAATCGGCCTTTGAACTCTCCGGCGGCCAGCAACAGAGGCTTTGCATAGCGCGGGCGTTGGCGGTACACCCGTCGGTACTTCTTATGGACGAACCGGCATCGGCCCTCGATCCCATCTCGACTTCGAAGATCGAGGAACTGATTCACCAGTTAAAGAAGGATTATACAATAGTTATCGTAACCCATAACATGCAGCAGGCCGCGCGCGTAAGCGACACGACAGGTTTCTTCATGCTGGGCGAACTGGTCGAATTCAGCGACACCAAAAAAATGTTCCTCAACCCAGAGAAGCAACAGACACAGAATTACATAACCGGCAGGTTCGGATAGACAGCCGCACCGCTTATAAAAATATATTTACACGACAGCCATATCCGGCATGGATCGGCTTCCATACAATAATGAAGGAAATATGAAACATACTGAAAAAGAACTCGCCGCGCTGAAAGAGGAAGTCACCCGGATGTGGCGGCTCGTCCTCTCCCAGCTCGAAAAATCGAAACAGGCATTCCTCGGGGGCGACATGGAGCTGGCCCGCGAAGTCGTCAGCAGGGAGAAGATGGTAAACACATACGAACTTAAGATCGACAGCGACTGCGAAAATTATATAGCATTGTTCTCACCCGTTGCCATCGACCTGAGGCTTGTCCTCTTCCTGATCAAAATAAGCGGGACACTCGAGCGCATAGGCGATTTCGCGGAAGGAATAGCCCGCCATGTAATTGTGGACGGGTGCGCAGACGTAACGACGGCCCTGAAAGGGGATCTGAGGCTCGAGGAGATGTTCGACACGGTTATCTCAATGTTGTCGGACAGTTTCGTGACGCTCGAATGCGAGAACACGAAACTCTCCGGGAAGATCCTGCTTAAAGACGGGCTGGTCGACGAAATATACCACAACGCCGTAAAAATACTCTCCGGATACATCGAGGCCGAACCGAAACACGCAGCGTGTGCGCTTAAAACCATGCTGATGATAAGGAAGATAGAGCGCGTCGGCGACCACTGCAGCAACATCGTTGAGGAAATAGTTTTCTATATCGACGCCAAGGTACTCAAGCATAAGAAAAACAAGGAATAGAATCCGCCGGAATCATTATCTTTGTAGTTACGGTATAAATTTCTGAACCATGCAGGAAAAAATTCTGATAGTCGACGACGAGCGCGACATTTGTGAAATACTGGAGTTCAACCTGTCGAACGAAGGCTACGTGATCGACTTGGCATATTCCGCCGAGGAGGCCCTGCGTAAACTGGACGGCGGCCATTCGCTGATATTGCTCGACGTAATGATGGGCGGTATGTCGGGATATAAAATGGCGGAGAAACTCCGCAGGGAGGAGAATTTCACCCCTATAATTTTCCTTACCGCCAAAGACACCGAAAACGACATGCTTACAGGATTCTCGGTCGGGGGCGACGATTATATTTCGAAACCTTTCTCCGTAAAAGAGGTGGTAGCGCGCGTAAAAGCAGTACTGAAGCGTACCTCATCCGAACCCGAATCAGGAAAAGATAAGGTTGCGATAGGAGACATTACCCTGGACCTGCTGGGCAAGGAATTATACGTGGGCGGGAGCGTCGTTCCCCTGACCAAGACTGAATTCGAAATAATAAAAATCCTGGCTTCCAACCCGTCGAGGATATTCAGCCGCGAAGATATGATAGACCGGATATGGAAGGATGCCCCCTACGTTACCGAAAGGACTGTGGACGTACATATTACCCGCCTGCGTAAGAAACTGGGCGGGAGGGCGTCACTCATCATAAGTAAACCGGGCTACGGATACCGGCTCAATCCGGAAAACACATGAAACGTACATACCAGCGGAAACTTACGTTCAGTTTCCTCGCGATATTCGCATTATTTACCGCCGGCATCGTAATTTTCGAACAGCAGCGGGCAAGGATATACAAGACGGAAGCCCTCGAGGAAAGACTCGACTCTTACGCCGATATCGCCGCCAAATATATTTCCCTGCCGGAAAACCGGACTGAAATGGAGGGCTTGATTGAGCTCCTGCCAGGGAATATCAGGATCACCCTAATTGCACTCGACGGTACGGTGGCGTACGATAACCTCATTGCCGACGCCAGCTTCCTGGAAAACCATTCCGGCCGCCCCGAGATAGAAGGCGCGAAACAGGAGGGCAAAGGTACATTTATCAGGACTTCCGCTTCCAATAACCTGCCCTACCTCTATTATGCCAAGTATTACGGGGATTCGTACATAAGGGTGGCCCTGCCTTACGATATAGAGGTGCGGTCTTTCCTTAAACCCGATAACGGATTCCTGTATTTCATAGCGGGGCTCCTGGTTATAGGCTTCCTGTTCATATATCTCGCGGGAAGCCGGTTCGGAAAATCGGTACGACAGCTGAGGGACTTTTCACTGGCGGTAAGCAACAGCGGCCAGGATGTCGAAATGCCGCGCTTCCCTAAAGATGAGCTCGGCGAGATCAGCCAGCAGATCGCCAGGGATTTCAGCATGGTCAGGGACAGCGGGGAGCAACTCCGGCAGGAGAGGGAAAAACTGCTCCAGCATGTCCAAAGTTCCGCCGAAGGGATATGTTTTTTCGATTCGGACGGGACGGTAGCTTTTTATAACGGCCTTTTCCTGCAATACCTTAATACTCTTAGCCGCAATGTTGTGTCGTCTTCAGCCGAAATACTGAAAGAAAACGCATTCCTTCCCGTGCGCGTATTCCTTGAAAACAGGGATGATGAAAACTATTTCGAAACGAGGGTTACAAAGCAGGGTAAGGATTTCCTTGTACGGGTTAATATATTCGATGACCAGAGTTTCGAGATCATATTGAACGACATAACCAGCCAGGAAAAAACGAGAAGGCTGAAACAGGAGATGACCGGAAATATAGCCCATGAGCTCCGTACGCCGGTAACGAGTATCCGGGGTTACCTGGAAACAGTGATCGATAACGACCTCGGGCGGGAAAAGGAGCGAGATTTCCTCGTGAAGGCATACCAGCAGACGAAAAACCTTTCGGAGCTCATTTCCGATATGAGCCTGCTTACCAAGATCGAGCAGGGGCAGGGTTCGTTCAGTAAAGAAGACGTCAGGATAGCGGAAGTGGTAGAGAAAGTTAAAACCGACCTCAGGGAAGAGTTGAGCCAGAAAAATATTACTTTTGAATCCCATGTCGGTACCGATACGGTAATATACGGCAACGCCAACCTTCTCTATTCGATATTCCGGAACCTCACCGATAACGTAATACGACATGCGGGAAACGGCGTTCGCATAGAGGTCAGGAAACTGGGAGAAAAAGACGGATATATCCATCTCTCTTTTGCCGACACCGGGGTCGGTATCGGGGATGAAACAATGCTGGCGCGGCTTTTCGAGCGGTTCTACCGTATTACGGAAGGCAGAACCCGCGATACGGGAGGCTCCGGCCTGGGGTTGTCGATAGTAAAAAACGCCGTTCTGTTCCATGGCGGAAGCATAACAGTGAAGAACAGGGACAAGGGGGGGCTCGAATTCATATTCGATCTGAAGCAAAAGAAACAGTGACGTAAGGATATCACTCCTGAGCTGCGGCTCGGGTTTCTTTCATATATGGTGGCATTACCTCGATAGCCGCATTGAACCAACGGCGGAAGCCGGCATAAATATTCTATCAAAAACCTGCAAGTTATAATATTTGCAGGTTTTTATTATTTGACCGGTGCCGTTACCTGCCATGAAATATCCTTTCGCAAGGTGGATATAACAATATCGGCAATCGAGCGAAATTTAAAAATCAGCCATGCAAATTTGGTTTCTTCGGCAATTATCTTTTCCTTTGTGCCTTAAACAATCGTTTAATACAAATGACCGATAAAACGGAGCCGAATGACGTAAGGGCCAAAATAGTCGAAGTTTCCCGTGAACTGTTCACAAGAAAAGGGTTCAGGGAAACGACAGTCAGGGATATAGCCGCTGCCGCGAACATTACTCCGGCAATGGTCAATTATTATTTCCAGTCCAAGCACAGGCTTTTCGAAAGCATATTCGAAGAGTCGTTCGATATATTGGTTTCAAAGGTATTGTCTGCTATTGATTCCGGCCTTCCGTTTTTTGAAATGATCAGGGAGTGGGTTTACTCCTATTACGATGTTATGAAGGAACTACCCCGCCTTCCGGCGTTCATTCTCACGGAAATAACACGTAACCCGGAGTTTTTAGGGGAGAGGTTCAGGCTCAGGGACACCTATCAAATGTACGCGAAACTGGCGATCCGTATAAACGAAGAGCAAAAAAAGGGAGTAATAAGGAAAGACATGGCAGTATCCGATTTCCTCCTGAATATCGCCTCCCTGAGCGTTTTCCCTTTCATCTTCTCTCCGGTAGCGACATCGTTGCTGAACCTCGGGGAAAAAGAATACGAGGAGATGCTCGATAAACACAAGGAAAGCGTGGCCGCATTTATAATAAGCGGCATAAAGGCGCAGTAACATTATTAAACGCACGTTTAATATTATTATGAAGACAGCGACTAATACATATAAGTTAGGGATAGATGCCGGCTCGACTACAATTAAACTGGTACTGCTGGACGCGGAGGAGGAAATAATTCACAAATCCTACCGCCGCCATAAAGCCGACGTGCGGATGACTCTCATCGGAGAGCTGGCGCGAATAAAAGAGTTGGTGGGCGATGCCGAAATAGAGCTCTGCATAACCGGTTCGGCAGGTATGGGCATAGCGGAGCACATAGGCGCCGGGTTCGTGCAGGAAGTGATCGCCTCGGTAAACCTTGTCCGCAAACTTTTCCCCGATACGCGCACACTTTTCGACATCGGCGGCGAAGACGCGAAGATGGTTTTCCTCGATGGAGACAAACATCCCGACATTCGCATGAACGGTAGCTGTGCCGGAGGAACGGGCGCTTTCATCGACCAGATGGCTTCGCTGATGAACATCCCTGTGGAAGAGCTCGGCGACTGCGCCATGAAATATGAAAAGATCTACCCTATCGCATCCCGCTGCGGGGTTTTCGCCAAAACCGACATACAAAACCTTATCAGCAGGAACGTGCCTGCGCCGGATATAGCGGCGTCCACGCTTAACGCAGTCGCCCTACAATGTATAACGGCCCTCGCACGTGGACACGATATCACCGGTCCCGTACTCTGTATAGGGGGCCCGCTCACTTTCGTGCCAGCCCTGAGAAAGGTATTCTGCACGATACTGAACCTCCGCGACGAAGATCTCGTCCTTCCCGGCAACAGCGAGTATTTTCCGGCCTGGGGAGCGGCGCTCGATATTGGGGAAGATTCGGCAGTGTTTACGATAGGCGGTATCCTCTCGCTCCTGGAACGCAATACAGCTATCGGCAAAGGTGAATTCCTAACCCCTCTTTTCGGAAGCGAACCGGAATACCGGGGCTGGAAAGCCAACCGGAATATAAAAAAACTGGGGCTGCGCGAAATCCGGGAAAACGAAACGGTAGACTGTTTTATCGGCATAGACTCAGGCTCCACTACTACCAAGATAGTGGCAATGGACGGGAATTCCGATATCATTTTCCGTTTCTATGATGCTAACGAGGGTAATTCGCTGAAAAAAGTAACAGAAGGAATAAAGGCATTCTACGCCTATGGGGCGGAAAAAGGGGCCACGGTTAACGTCCTGTCTTCCGCCGTCACCGGCTATGGCGAAGATCTGGTGAAATCGGCCCTCGATATCGACTATGGCATAGTAGAGACCATGGCGCACCTCTCGGGAGCGCAATATGTCGATCCGCAGGTATCGTTCGTGCTCGACATTGGCGGACAGGATATCAAGTCGCTGTTCGTGCATAACCGCGTGATTTCCAACATAGAACTTAACGAGGCCTGTTCGGCGGGCTGCGGCTCTTTCCTCCAGAATTTCGCTTCGACAATGAACATACCTCTGGATGATTTTTCATCCAAGGCATGCCTTTCGTCCCGGCCCGCCGACCTCGGCTCCCGGTGCACGGTGTTCATGAACTCGAAAGTCAAACAATCGCTCCGTGAAAACGCCGTGGTGGACGATATCGCCGCGGGGCTCGCCTATTCAGTAGTGAAGAACTGCCTCTTCAAGGTATTGAAAATATCCAACCTCGATAAGTTGGGAGATAATATAGTTGTACAGGGCGGAACTTTCCGCAACGATGCGGTATACAGGGCCCTCGAATTGCTGTCCGGAAAATCGGTTAGTTCGACCGACCATCCCGAACTGATGGGTGCGTTCGGCGCGGCATTATACTCCCGCAGGCAATGGGAAACGGAAAGGAAAGGGTCTTCTTTCCGCGGTTTGGAGGCCGTTTCGGCAGTCGAAACCATGCGCACTACAAACATGCAGTGCCACGGATGTACGAACCAGTGCTCGATACTCAAATTCGTATTCGACAACGGAAATACCAGTTACGCGGGAAACAAATGCGAAAAAATATTCCACAACTCGGGCAGGACGGAGGAAAAAGGATACAATGCCTTCGACCGGAAGAACGAAATGCTTTTTAATCTTCCGAAGGATACTCCTACACGGGGCAAAGTCGGTATTCCCCGCGTGCTCAATATGTACGAGAACTATCCGTTCTGGCACACGCTTTTTACGGAATGCGGCTACGAAGCAGTCCTCTCGCCCGAATCCAATTTCGAGCTTTACCGCACCGGAGTAGGCAGCGTCATGTCGGATAATATATGCTTCCCTGCCAAACTTGTCCACGGCCATTTCCATTCGCTTATCGACAGCAAAGTCGACAGAATATTTTATCCGTTGGTACCAAAGGAGGAAAAGGAATTCGGAACGTCCACTAATTCATGGAACTGCCCCGTCGTAAGCGGTTATCCCGATGTTATAAGGAGCTCAATCGATCCGGAAGGAAAATACGGGTTACCCTTCGACAGACCCATAATAGGTTTCAACGACGACAAGGTACTTCGCAACGGCTGCCGGGAATATTTCGAGGGGCTGGGCGTTCCGGTAAACGTATTCAAAAGGGCGTTTAAGAAAGCTCTGGAAAACCGTGCAGCGGTGGTGGGGGAAATGAGGGGTTTCCAACAGAGACTCCTGGAGGAAGCCATTGCTAAAGCGGCGCCGGTATTCATTATAGCCGGACGGCCGTATCATGCCGACCCTCTTATCCACCAGAAAACCGGGCAGATACTGTGCGACCTCGGCGTTACCGTATTGACGGACGACGTGTTCCGCGAAGACGACATTACCGGATTTGAAAACCTCAACGTCGTGTCCCAGTGGGCATATCCGAACCGCGTGGTACAGTCGGCGCTCAAGATAGCCAAAATGCCGCGGAACGTGCAGCTTATACAACTCAACTCGTTCGGGTGCGGGCCCGACTCGTTCTACATGGACGAGGCCTCGTCGATACTGAAAGCGGCCGGAAAGAACCTTACGGTTATACGTATCGACGAAATAGCCAGCCCGGGCGCCGTGAGGCTCAGGCTGAGGTCGCTGGTAGAATCCCTCGGTCACAACGCCGGAGCGGAAGGGAAAAAGAAAGGCGAATACCGGGGTTACAACGTGCCTTATACCGAGAACGACCGCAAAAAGACAATACTCCTGCCGTGGCTGTCGGATTTTATTTCGCCGTTCATGCCGGCAATAGGCGAGCTCGCCGGATATAATATAGTAAACCTTCCGCAGCCCGACAGGCACGCCGCCGAAACCGGGCTCAAATACGGCCACAGCGAAGTATGTTACCCTTCGACACTCGTTCTGGGAGCCATAATAGATGCGCTCAAGTCTGGAAATTACGACCTGAAAGATATCGTAGTAGGCATAACACAGACCGGGGGACAGTGCAGGGCCACCAACTATATAGCCCAAATCAAGACGGGCCTGGAAAGGGCGGGGTTCACTGATATCCCGCTCGTGGCCCTAACTACCGGAAAAACATTCCAGAACAATCAGAAGGCATTCCGGATACCATGGGCGAAAGTGGTAAACATCACGGTATATACTGTGCTCTACGGCGACGGTATGCAGCAGATGTTTGCCGCCGTAAGCGCACGGGAAAAGAATAAAGGGGAAACGAAAGCGCTCTTCGATCATTATATGGATCTCGGCAGCGACTCGATCCGGAAGAACGACCATAAGCTAATGCTAAGTTACCTGCGACAGGCCGTCGCTGACTTCAATAATATTCCGGTATACGAAAGGGAATACGCCAAGATAGGAGTGGTTGGCGAGATATATGTAAAATACAACAATTACGCGCAGGCGAATATTTCTCAATGGCTCCGGGATAAGGGGATTGAGGTTGTCAACCAACCGATACTCGATTTTGTAATTCAGTATTTCGTC
>CAKUKW010000069.1 GCA_934663885.1 uncultured Tidjanibacter sp. | reverse complement strand
GCTGGATTTATTGTGACATACAATATCTATTTTGCTTATGTACAATTAATTACCCTTTTCTTGTATTAAGAAACTGATCGAATGTGAATAATATTCCAATCGGAATTAATGTACTGATCGTGTCTTTTGTCGGGATTGTTTAGAGGAGGTCATTATTCCACTTAGAAAATATCTTAATATATTTGCATTTCTTCTTTATAAAGAATATCTTTGCAGAGAATAAGTTTAAACAATGGATTATGAGTATTATGAATTATTTTCAAAGCAGAGTAGAGGCTACATTTAGCCCTATGGAGTATGTTTCGGCGTCGAAGAATGCACCGGGAGATTATATTCTTATAGATGTGAGGAATGCGCCTGCCCACATAATAAAAGTTAAAATTCATGGTTCTTTGGAAATTCCTTTGAACGAGTTGGGAAGTCGATTGTCTGAATTGCCTAAAAACAAAACGATTGTTGTTTACTGTTGGGATGTGTGGTGTAATATGGCCTCTCACGCCGCTATAATATTGCTGAAAAACGGGTATAAAGTAAAAGAGCTGGCAGGGGGAATAGCGGCTTGGCAATCTATGAACTTACCGACACAGGAATTATGAAAAATATTTTTAAGGGAAGCCCGAATGAAAGTTTGGGCTTCCTGTTCTCAAGGACTTACTCATTGAGGCAGAAAAAGATGAATGAAGAATTAGCGTTCATTGGAATAACCTATGCCCAATATGCTTTACTAACCGGCTTATACTGGCTGCAATTACAGGGTAATATAATAAATCAGATGATGTTGATTGATTATACTAAGCTCGACAAATCAGTTGTATCCAATATCCTGCAGAAGATGGTAAAAGAGGAATATATTTTAAGGGAGGAATCTCCCAATGATACGAGAGCTAAAATCGTTATATTAACATCTAAAGGGGAAAAGCTCGTTGAACAGGCTATTCAAATCGTAGACAAGATAGATGAAACTTTCTGGGGAAATATTACGCAGGGATCAATATGCCAATCCCTCCAAGAAGTAATAAAAATAAATTCATAATAATTTTATTACGGATATAAATACTATACGGGCCGGCAAACATTGCCGGCCCGTGTTATTCCTGCCTATTATCTATGCGATGTCAGAGAAGCCCGGCTTCGACATACCTGACTATCTGCTCCATCATGCGATCCTCACCCTCGGGGTCGTAGGTGTCCTTTAGGTTGGCCTTGAAAAGGCGGGCGATAGTATTCCAGAAGCCGGCGGAGAATCCTCCGCGAAAATCTTTCAGTATCTGGTATGAAGTTATTTGGGTCTCCCTGTGTATCAGCTTTATGAGCACCTTTCCTTCCGAACGTGTCATGTTTTCCAATATCGGGGTATATGTATTGACTATCTCCTTTTCGACCTTCTTGGTGAGTTTTTCCCTTTCCCGCTCGTTTTTTAACTTGGGAAGCTCCGCCTCAAGGTAATCCAGGTATCCTCTGGCTTCCTGGGCGTAAGGGTAAACTTTTTTAACACTCCTGACCAGCTTCTGGTAGTTCCTGAAATCTTTTTTCTTGCCGAAAATAGGCAACGGAGGCATTGTTGCTGTGTATAGTGTATCACCGTCTATTATCACCCATCCGAGATCTTCGAGCATATCCTTGTCGTTGGGTGGAGTGCTCTTAACGGTTTTTGACTGTCCCGCGATGCCTCCGGTCAGGAACAGTAATACTAAAAGTGATATTAATAGTCGTCGGCTCATCAAAAAGAATTAACTTTGCAAAGTTAAATAAAAACTCCGGGAAACAGGAATGCCGCTCCCGGTTTTAAACAATTAACGTAATGAAAAACAACGTTAGTATATCAGAAGGAATATATATTGTCGGCGTGAACGACCGCCGCACGTCACTCTTCGAGAACATCTGGCCTTTGCCGGAAGGAGTGTCCTATAATTGCTATCTTATCGTCGATGAGAAGACAGTGCTGCTGGATACCGTGCAGTTCGGCGCCGATGGAAGTTTCTTTGAGAGGATAGAGGCTCACCTTGGCGGAAAACCACTCGATTACCTCGTGGTAAACCATATGGAGCCCGACCACTCCGGAGAGATTGAGGCGGTTATTGCGCGGTGGCCCGGAGTGAAGCTTATAGGGAATGTGCAAACCCGCAAGATAACGGATAATTATTACGGCGACGTTTCTTCGCGCTTTATTGAGGTAAATGACGGAGATACACTCGAGTTGGGAAAACATACCCTGCAATTCTACCTTACGCCGTGGGTGCACTGGCCCGAAACAATGATGACCTACGAAACTACGCAGCGCATATTGTTCGCCGGAGACGCTTTCGGGACTTTCGGTGCCACCGACGGGAGGCTCATTGACGGAGGAGAGAACGGCATTGCCGGTTACTTAGACGAAATGAGGCGTTATTATTCCAATATCGTCGGGAAATATGGCGGCATGGTGCAAAAAGCTCTGGCAAAACTTATCAACTTGCCTGTAGATATAATCTGCCCTCTTCACGGCCCCGTATGGAAGGAACATGCGGCGGAGGTGGTGGCCCTATATGACAAGTGGAGCCGGTGTGAGCCCGACGAAGCGGTGATGGTGGTTTACGCATCCATGTATAACAATACGGCTAAAATGGCCGATTACATGGCGGACATTATTTATTCGTCAGGTGTTGAGGACGTCAGGGTTTACGATGTATCTAAAACTCATCTTTCGTATCTGATAAGTGAAATGTGGCGGTGCAAATATATAGTGCTGGGCAGTTGTTCCTACAACGGCAATATGTTTCCGCTGATGGAATTCCTCTGTACCACGGTCAAGAACTACGGCCTCAAAGGGCGGTCGCTGGCTATTTTCGGCACCGGAAGCTGGAGCGGCGGAGCCCTCAGAACCCTTAAAATGTTTGCTGCGGACTGTAATTGGGATCTTATGGGCGAACCCGTCGAGGTTTTCGGGCAGGCTACAGAAGATAAACTGGCGGCTTTGGAACCGCTTGCAAAGGCTGTGGCGGATAAAGTATTGTGTAAATAATATATATCGCCATGCTGAAAACAGGAACGGTATTCACGTCCACCGTTAAGGTGGATAATTCAAATACAGCCAGGACGATGGGTTCCGGGGATATGGATGTGTTCGCCACCCCTGCCCTCGTTGCCGTTATGGAGAAGGCGGCGGCTTCACTGGCTTCGGAAGGGCTCACCCGGGAAAGCACTACCGTCGGCGCAAGGATAGACGTAACCCACCTTAAGCCAACGGCGATAGGTGGTTCCGTCACCGCAAGTGCCGAACTGACGGAGATAGACGGCCGCAAACTGACTTTTCGCGTTGAGGCATCGGATTCGAAAGGCCTCATCGGCGAAGGGGAGCATATCCGTTATGTAGTCGACAGGGAGCGTTTTATGGAACAACTGTTATCGGGAGATTGAATACCATAGGTTTGATAATATTAAAACGCGCCCGCTACGAAGGGCGCGTTTTATGTACAACGGAGAATTACGCCTAATTATTAAATTTATTTAAAAATACTTTATAACTTTGTATCGGCGCCAGAATGCCGCTAAAAAACAGTCGATCATGGAAAACACGGAAAGAGCCATAGCCATATTGACAGGCGGAGGACCCGCCCCCGGACTTAATACCGTAGTGGGCAGCCTGTCTAAAACATTCCTTAGAAAAGGTTTTAAAGTCATCGGACTGCACGGAGGATACAAAGGGTTGTTTACCGAGCATCCGGATACCGTGGAGATAAATTATGCCATGGCGGACGATATATTCAACCGTGGGGGTTCATACCTCAGGATGAGCCGCTACAAGCCATCAGAAGAGGATTTCGCACTCAGGTTTAATAAGGATTTTTTTGTCGACAACAATATACAGTTGCTGGTCACTATAGGGGGTGACGATACAGCTTCGACGGCTAACAGGGTTTCGATGTTCCTCGAGGAAAATCATTTTCCGATTTCCAATATACACGTTCCCAAGACTATAGACAACGACCTGCCGCTTCCCGGGGGGATTCCTACTTTCGGGTATGAGTCGGCCAAGGATAAGGGTGCGGTGATAGGGCGCGCCGTGTATACTGACGCCCGCACCAGCGGCAACTGGTTCATCCTCGCGGCAATGGGACGTTCTTCAGGCCATCTTGCTTTCGGTATAGGGGCGGCCTGCCACTATCCGATGATAGTCATTCCGGAAATGTTCGACAGGACACCTATAACGATAGACAAGATTATGGACCTGGTCGTATCCTCCATAATAAAGCGGAAGATAATGGGGATGGATTTCGGGGCGGCCATGATTTCCGAAGGTGTATTCCATGAGCTGAGTGAGGAGGAGATAGCCAGAACGGGCATCTGCTTTTCATACGACGAGCACGGGCATCCCGAGCTTGGACTGGTTTCCAAAGCCCACGTATTCAATACCGCACTGGAAAGGAAACTGAAGGGGCTGAAACTGGACGTAAAGACCCGGCCGGTGGAGCTCGGTTACGAAATACGCTGCCAGACTCCCGTTGCTTATGACCTCGTCTACTGCTCGATGCTCGGGATGGGCGTATGGAAGTTATTCAAGGAGGGAAAGACAGGGTGCATGGTATATGCCGATCCGTCGGGCCGCATAGGGCAGATGGAACTTTCGGAGATACAGGATCCCGTTACCAAAAAGATACCGCCGAGGCTGGTCGATATAAATTCGGACCAGTTTCGCACGGTGGTCAAGAATATCCTGTGCTACATAACACCCGCCGATTATGAAGAGGCGAGGGCGTATGTAACCGATCCGGAAATATATGACTTCTTCCGTATACTCGACTGGAAGTGGTGATTCATAATCTGAAATAAACAAACCGCCTGGGATGTGCCTCCGGCGGTTTGTTTTTATATATATGGTAAGTTATTATTTTTTATTCCACTCGTAAGTCAGCGCTCCGCTGGGGCAAAGTTCCACTACACGCGCGATCTCTTCCGACGGTGCGGCGTTGATGTCCACCCAGGGACGCCGTTTTACATCGAATACCTTTGGCAGGTTAGATACGCAGGCGGCCGCGTGCCAGCACTTTTCGGGCTTCCAGAATACCGTTATCTCACCGTTTGTATAGCTCCTGTGATTTTCCATATCTTTACTTTATTATTTTTTGTTTTCCTTAACACATATTTTCATAAATCATGCCATACGAATCAAATAAAAGCCGTGACGGGAGGAAATAAATAATCCCGCCTGGATGAGCGGGATCTGTAGGACGAATGAAGTAATTAATCTTCCTCATCCTCTTCTTCGGAGGCGATGATCTCTTCGGCGCCTTTTATATCGTCGTTGTAGTACTCTTTTTCTTCCTCTTCTTCGATCTGCCCGTCTATATTGACGTCTATCTTGACAAGGTAGCTTATGTCGTCGGTTTCATAAACAACGGCATAAAAGAAGTCGCCCGGGCCCTTATCTATACGTATCATATTATCGGTGAAGCCGTGAGGGTAACTCTTCTTGACCGCATCCTGGAGTTCCGGTTCCATGTTTGCGAACTTCACCACGACCCTTTTTTTATTGTTATTGTCTTTTGGCATCGTTGCAAATGTAGTTTGATTGTTTGCTCTTAATAATAAAAAAGTGGATGTAAACCTTTTACGTATCCCGCCAGTGCGCCTGTGCGCTTATGCAGGCCCGAAAATTTCTGCAAGTATAAACAAAAAAACGATATAGGAACACCTGTGCCTGATTTTTTTGATAAAAATGTATTTTTACTTGAAATTCGTTGCCAGGCGATTAAAAAACGCAGATTTACTTTTGCGGCGGCGCGAACAAATCATTACCTTTACCCTTTAAAGATTTCCGCCGATGCTTGAAAAAATCCAGGAGCTGCGCCGCAGGCTCAACGAATATAATTACCGCTACTATGTAGAGAATGCTCCCGCCGTAAGCGATTACGACTATGACAGGCTGCTCCGGGAACTCCATGAACTGGAGGTGCAATATCCACAATATTTCGATCCTAACTCACCCACGCAGAGGGTAGGGAGCGACATTACTAACAAATTCGAAACAGTCCTGCACCGTTACCCTATGCAATCCCTGTCCAATACATACTCACTCGAGGAACTGAAGGATTTTTACGACAGGGTGGAAAAGGATGCCCCCGGTGCGGAAATGGTCTGCGAGCTGAAGTTCGATGGTACTGCTATCTCGCTCACCTATGAAAACGGCCGGCTTTTGCGGGCTGTTACCCGCGGAGACGGAACCCGCGGCGACGACGTGACGGCCAACGTACGTACAATACGCAGCATCCCTCTCGAACTCGTCGGAAACGATTATCCCGCCTATTTCGAGATGAGGGGGGAGATATATATGCCCCGAAGCGTATTCGACCGCCTGAATGCGGAGAAGGAAGAAGCGGGAGAGCAGCTTTTCGCAAATCCCCGGAACGCGGCTGCAGGGACTCTCAAATTACAGAATTCTTCGGTGGTCGCCACCCGCAGGCTCGATTGCTTCCTTTACAATATTGCGGGCGAAGGCCTTCCGTTCTCCTCTCACTGGGAAAACCTGCAAAAAGCGCGCGAATGGGGTTTCCGGATATCGGAACAGATGAGGCTCTGCCGCAGTTGGGAAGAGATCACGCAGTACATCGAAGAAGCCGACAGGTTGAGGCACTCGCTCCCGTACGATACCGACGGAGCCGTCGTTAAAGTGAACAGTTACTCCCTTCAAAGGCGCCTGGGTTCTACCTCTAAAGCACCTAGGTGGGCTGTGGCATATAAATTCAAGGCTGAGCAGGCTCTTACGGAACTGCTGTCGGTGGAGTTTTCCGTGGGCCGTACCGGCTCCGTTACTCCCGTAGCCAACCTTTCGCCCGTGCAGCTTGCCGGCACGACGGTTAAAAGGGCCTCTATGCACAACGCCGACCAGATAGCCAAACTTGATATAAGGCTCCGCGATATTGTCTATGTGGAGAAAGGCGGCGAGATAATACCTAAGATCACAGGTGTGGAGCTTTCCCGCAGACCGCCGGACAGCGAGCCGATAGTTTTTCCTGAGCTTTGCCCCGAATGCGGGACCCCTCTGGTGCGTGACGATGGCGAGGCCAATCATTACTGTCCGAACCAGAACGGATGCCCGCCCCAGATTGTCGGGCGCATAGTCCATTTCATATCGCGCAGGGCTATGAATATCGAAGGGATAGGGGAGGAAACCGCTACCCTTTTCTATAAGGAGGGACTTGTCGATAATATAGCCGACCTTTATGACCTCACGGCGGAGCAGATATCCGTGCTTCCGCGTCTGGGGGATAAATCGGCCGACAATATCATCAAAAGCATAAAAGGTTCGACGCAGGTGCCTTTCGAACGGGTGCTATATGCGTTGGGCATACGGTTCGTAGGCGAAACCACAGCAAAGAACATCGCCTCGCATTTCCGCAGCCTGGATGCGATCATGGCGGCTTCGGAGGAAGAACTGGAACAGGCCGAAGAAGTCGGAGGACGCATAGCCGCCAGCGTCAGGGAATATTTCAGGGACGAAAATAGCCTTGCCATAATCGGGCGGCTGCGTAGCGCCGGCCTGCAGTTCGAGTCGTCGGAAAAGAAACTTGTTTCAGATTCACTGGCGAACCTGAGCATAGTTATATCCGGAACTTTCGAACGCCATAGCCGCGATGAACTGAAAGACCTTATTGAGAAGCATGGGGGCAAGAACCTCGCCGCCGTTTCCTCCAATGTGGATTTCCTGCTCGCGGGCGACAATATGGGGCCTGCAAAACTTGCGAAAGCGACAAAGCTGGGCGTCAGGATAATTTCGGAAGGGGACTTCGAAAATATGATAGACGGAGCGGATGCCCCGGTCACTAAAGGAACTGTTTCCACGCACGCGCCTGCCGATGAAGCCGTAATCGCCGGAACTGCCGGGCCAGGCAATGCCGAAGGGAAGGAAGAAACTCCCGGGCCGGCATCGCAGTGTAAACTTTTCTGAAAATATTGTGAACCGCACCCGAATATTTTTAGCTGGTATCTGCCGCTGTGTTTTTTATCGGGAAATAGATTATCTTTGTAGAATAATACTTAACGTTATTATATGGAGTTTACTCTTCGCGGTGTCGGTGTCGCACTTGTCACCCCGTTCCGGCCTGATAAAAATATAGATTTTGATGCGCTCGGTCGCCTTGTCGATTATGTGATAGAGGGCGGAGTTGATTATTTGGTCGCCCTGGGTACAACGGCTGAAACCCCCACGCTTTTCCCGGACGAGCGGACTGCCGTGCTGGACCATGTTAAAAAGTGCGCTGCGGGGCGTGTCCCGGTAGTTGCCGGAATAGGGGGGAACAATACAGCTAATGTTATCCGCGCCATTGAAGCCTGTGATACCGACGGTATTTCGGCCATATTGAGCGTAACACCCTTCTATAATCGTCCTACGCAAAGGGGACTTTACGAGCATTATAAAGCCATCGCCGCTGCATCTTCGCTCCCCGTCATACTCTATAATGTTCCTTCGCGTACAGGGATCAATATGCTGCCTGAGACAACTTTGAAGCTCGCGCATGATATCGATAATGTCGTCGCTATAAAGGAAGCTGCGGGCAATGTAGAACAGTTTGAGGAGCTTCTTAAAGGGAGGCCTGCAGGTTTCGCAGTAGTTTCCGGCGATGACAATATGGCCCTTCCCCTGATCGAAAGGGGGGGTGACGGCCTTATATCAGTGGCAGCCAATGCTTTCGCTGTATATTATTCGCAGATGATAAAAAAAGCCCTTTCCGGCGATACGAAAGCGGCTTACGCCGACTGGGATATGATAAGCGCGGTTACCAGGGCTTTGTTCGACGAGGGCAACCCTACCGGGGTGAAGGCCGCCCTTGCCGTGCGTAACATTATCAATAACGTCCTGCGCCTTCCGCTGGTGGAATCGAGCGGTGCGCTGTATCGCAAGATAGAAAACCTTATAAAGGAAGGCCGGCTTTAGCAGGGATATATGGATCGCCCAATAAATTAACGGTTTTTACGTTATTATACTGATGAGTAAAATTTTTGCAGCGGTTATAGCGATTTCAGTTACCATACTGTTTCCGATTGCGGTGGCGGCCCAGGGTGTGCCGGATAACGATAC
>CAKUKW010000068.1 GCA_934663885.1 uncultured Tidjanibacter sp. | reverse complement strand
CGCCTGAGCTGGGGGCTATGCTAAGCCCGGGCACGAATATGCGGGTAATGGGGTCGGTATTCAGTATATCGACACGCAGCGTCGAAAAATCGTTGTCGGAATAATCTGGCGCCTTGGGTTGCCCTTCTCCTTCGGCCGCTTTTGAAGCGATAAGCGAAGGAGCGTAGTCCGCCACTATTTTGTTCAGGTAATAGAAAACATCCCTGTAGCTCATCGTACTCGCGAATTCGGCCGTGACAAATTCAGATCTGAGTGCGAGTTTTTTATTAGTGTCGGAGTTATCGCCGGTCAACTCCATTCTCTCCACCAGCAGCGAATCCCTGCCGTTATCGTAGCGCAAATCTTCGAAAGCGATAAGGCCGTTCAGGTTATCCAGCGTTGTGCCGCTACCCTGCGCCGTTATTTTACCGCTCACAACGGAAACCGAGTCGGCTTTGTTGAAATTCGTTGCGGCCAAATCCGCTTTAGCCAGATCTACCGTCAGGTCATAGGCAGGGGTTTCTGGGCGGAAATCGGCCCTGCCGCGCATCTCTAAATCCAATGCCGGATCTTTCGACACAAGCGTGCCGCTTATGAGCCTGTCGCGAAGCCTTCCGTTGAACGATACGCCATGATAGGTATATCCGTTCACATAAACCTTTTCGACGCCGAGGCTCACCCTCGCGTTGGCAATCTTGTCTTTAATCACCCCGTCGGCCCTCAATGTGACCGATGCGGGCCCTAACATTTCGTTGCCTAACAGCTTTCCAGTGTCGAATTCATGCACCGAAAGTTCGGCCCTGGCCGCCAGTCCCCGCTCGTCGGACATGCCCACATCACCGGAAAAAACCACTGTTCCGGCAGCTGTCGACAGTGTACCGGCCGTTTTTAGTTCCGACATCTTGCCACGCGCCCCTAAATGCATTTCTATTTCGCCGGCATTTGTGAGAATCGACACGAGCGAACTGTCGGGCTGTTCACCCGAGAGTTTTTCGATCAGTCCCGCTATGCCGGAGCCGCTTGTCGACAGCCCCGCCAGCTCGACGTCCACTTCCGCCGCATTTATGTCTTTCAGGATGTTCTTTATATTATATTTGGCCGCAAGTGTCGTTTCTTCGTACCTGAGGCTGGAGATACTTCCGGCGAAATCGTTCAACGTACCGTCGAAATCGAGTGAGAGACCTGTCAGCTGGATGCCGTCGATAGAGGGGGGGAGGGAAGGAATGAAATAGCCGAGCGTCGTGGAATTGAGCCTGGAATCCGATATGCGGGCAGTGAACCTCATTCTGTTCAATACGTCGGAGAAGTCCTCCCACGAGGAGCCTTTCATTGAGAATACGGGCATATCGAGGTCGGTGCCGGGAGTCTTGATCCGCAGTTTTTTGAAGTCGAGCGTACCGTCGCTTATCGTAAACTTACTGGTTTCCAGGATATCCACCTCGAAACCACTCTTTTCAATAAAAGACAGGGCGTAAAGATCCATTTTGATTACGTCGCCTATCTCGAGGTTCTTACTCCCGAGGTTCAGGTTCCGCAATTCCATGTCTGAAAAATTCACCCCCTTCCCGGAATATTCCGATTCTTCAGGCTGCAGGTTTTTGAGCCTGAAGACCGAATTACTTATAAAAATATCGTTGAAGAAGAGTTTACTCCCGCCGCTTTCGCTGTCGGGGTCGGATATGCGGGCGATTATTTCGGAGATGTTCATCTCACCGCTTTCATGTGTCGTCAGGTATATCTTCGCACTGTCGAGGCTTACGTCCCCGATCACTATTTCGTTCTTGAAAAGAAGGCCTTTGTCCAGTCTGGCAGTAAGTTTACCTGCATATATAAGCGTGTCGCCATGATAATCCTCAATGTAAACATCCTTTGCGGTAACCTTGCTGAAGCCGCGTATATTGATCCTGCCGATACTGACCGTGGTACCTATTTTTTCACTGATTATGCTGCCCGCTTTGGTGACCACGAAATTCTGTATACCCTCCACGTTGAGCAACAGGGCGGCCAATAACACCAACGCCAGACTCCCGATTATTATACCGGAAAATACCGAAGCCAATATTTTTATAACTTTGCGCATCGGGCGTGCTTTGCCTTAGAGTCGGTTTGAAAATTATTCAATAAGTCTGTTATGGCCTTTTTAGTCGCTTTTCCCGCGCAACCCTCCTTACAATGGAACCCCATTGCGCCTCGTGTTGCACGGGAAAATCATATTATAAATTCACTTGACATTTCTTATCAGTAAAATTTAAACAGGCTCTTGTTTTTTATTAGCTCCGGCCAGGGATGCTAAACTGTTGAGCTGATAAATGGTAACTAACCTGCAATTTTACTAAAAAACACGGGATTTTTCGTTATAATTGTACGCTAAAAGAGTGCCAGAGCTTATTTTTCCTATAAAAATAAACCGAGGCCGCAAAAAGATATATGGAAATAACGGTTTTAGGCATAGAGTCTTCGTGCGACGATACTTCTGCAGCGGTGCTGCGCGGTACTGAAATGTTGTCTAATGTGATAGCCTCCCAGGACGTCCACCGCAAATACGGCGGGGTCATTCCCGAACTTGCCTCGCGCGCCCACCAGCAGAACATAATCCCTGTAGTAGACGCCGCGCTGAAAGATGTCGGGGTAGGGGTTAGCGATATCGACGCCATTGCTTTTACGCGCGGCCCGGGCCTGCTAGGCTCACTGCTGGTAGGTGCTTCGTTCGCCAAAGGGCTAGCGGTTGCCAATAACATTCCCATCGTCGAAGTAAACCACCTGCAGGGCCATATCCTGTCGCATTTCATAGATATGCCCGGACATGACATACCTCATCCTTCTTTTCCGTTCCTCTGCCTGCTCGTTTCGGGAGGCCACACGCAGATAATAAAGGTTTCGGCACCACTGGAAATGGAGATACTCGGTACCACCATCGATGACGCGGCCGGTGAGGCTTTCGATAAATGCGCGAAGGTTATGGGCCTCCCTTACCCCGGCGGGCCGGTGATAGACTGGCTGGCAAAAGAAGGCGACCCTGAAAAATTCCGGTTTGCCAGACCTTCGGTGAGCGGGTATGACTACAGCTTCAGCGGTCTTAAAACCTCGTTCCTTTACTTTCTGCGCGACGCCGTGAAGGATGAGCCCGATTTTATAGAAAAGAATAAGGCAGACCTGTGCGCATCTCTCCAGAAGACGATCATCGATATACTGCTCGTCAAACTTATCAAGGCGGCCAAAGACACGGGGATAAGGGATATCGCGATAGCCGGAGGGGTGTCGGCCAACTCAGGACTGCGCGCAGCAGTGACTGAAACAGGTCTCCGCCGCCACTGGAATACATTTCTTCCTCCCCTGAAATTCACCACCGATAACGCTGCGATGATAGCCGTTACGGGGTATTTTAAATATCTGGAGGGAATAGTCGCTCCCCTGGATATCGCTCCCGATGCGCGTTTCAAAGGAGTCTGATACATTACCGGCATTTATTTGACTCTTTTACAGGGGCAGGCAACCCTTTTTCTTTGGAATCTTAATAATAAAATATTTTAAAAAAATATTAAAATATTTGCGTAATTGCAAATGTTATTTTATTTTTGTACCGAAGTTTTTAAGGTACATTTCAGGTTAGTAGTTTTTAGGTTAGTGAAGGAAATTCGGTATGGGGTAATTCCTGCCGCATTTCCTTTTTTGTTTTGACAGCCTGCCGGGAACGCCTATTTTTGGTGGGATTTTAAAATCCTGGAAAAGTTTAATTTTTTCGTCCTGTTGTTTCGGTAACAAAATTTTATTTATATTTGCACTCCCTGTGGCCGCCAATCGCAGGGAAACGAAATGCCCAGGTGGCGGAATTGGTAGACGCGCTCGTTTCAGGGGCGAGTTTTCGTGAGGAAGTGCAGGTTCGATTCCTGTCCTGGGCACAAATGAAAACGCTTAATCAGCTAATTAATAGCGATTAAGCGTTTTTCTTTTAGGTTGCGTGTCCGCAATTTGTCCGCAAGTCTGAAATTTTGTTAGAAAATTATTGATTTTATTTAGCCGTGGTGTATTTATTCGCCGCTGGCGAACAAATCTGTCTCACCCGTCTTGGTAGCATATTGAGGATATTGATGCACTTTGCGTATGTAATGCTTAACATCGGGAGTATCGTCACTTTTCATGGTAATTATGGTTTCAAGATCAGCGACAAGGACATCTCCTATACCGAAAGCAATTTTACTCTTACCCATCAAATCAAGAAAGTCAGTATCGGTCATTTTTGCGCTTAACTTTCTGTCGCCCAT
The DNA here is from genome assembly GCA_934663885.1 of uncultured Tidjanibacter sp. Classification (GTDB taxonomy): domain Bacteria; phylum Bacteroidota; class Bacteroidia; order Bacteroidales; family Rikenellaceae; genus Tidjanibacter. Next base: position 4,979 of record CAKUKW010000068.1, on the reverse strand, counting down.
GCGGAATTTCCACATGGCCTGTTCCGCCTCTAATACGGGAGAAACAATTGTCAGGCGTGCATGGGGCAGAGTATTCGACTGTTTTTCGCTATCCTCTATAATATCCACCACAAGCCCTCCTAATGTGGACTTTTGAATATTTATAGTTTCACGTTTGTTATCAGCAAGGTCGTATTCCAGTGTCAATGATTTTACTTCCGGAGCCTCAATAGTTGTCTTGGCAATATTGCTTACAGCACGCACCGTTTCTTTGTTCTCGACAATGACTTCATGCTTTATCTCGACAGTGCTGTTATTTATATAGTAATTGACGGTTTCTTTATTATCTGATAATACGTTAGCGGCGATTGCTCCGAAAACTGCTCCCACAGCAAGCTGCGTATATGGGTTTTGCAATATCTTTTTGACTGTTACAGGTATCTTAAAGCTACCTTTTTCCAGAGCAATCACTTCCAGTAAAACTTGATCGAACCCAACTGAGTATTTACTGTTCAGGGTATGATTGACAGATTTTACCAGAGTATTGAGGTTTGTCAGGTATTTTATTAAATCCAATGCCGAAACAACGCCATCGTTATTCTCAAGGATAAAATTAAACTGTTCAATATAAATTGATTGCTCTGAGCTTTTGACCATAACTTAGTAGTTTATAGGTTTCTTATAATAGCTATTTCATCGGGGCTTAAGTTGTATAGTTTGAGGACTTTATCGTTAATTTTCTCCTCTTGGGTGGATATGTCCGCATCCGGGTTCTGTTTTTTTAGGCGGATTACTTCGTCCACCAGTTCCTCGAAGGGTTTGCGTTCGATGGAGGATAGTGGCGGGATGCGGACGGGTTCGAGGGCTTGCACACTTATAAGCAGGTCGCCTGTTCCGGTTTTGGGCGCATCTTTCAGCAGATAGTGGCCCATCTTTGAGTTTAGTACCGCCGTTAGGTATTTACTATTCGGCCCTGATGAAAAACAGGTACTATCCAACACAACGCTGCCCGTATCGTCATAGCAGAATCGGAGAATGGAACCTATGCGTTTCCAGACTATCTTTTCCTCGACCATTTCTTTATGGTAGCCGATCTGGTCTTGGGTTTCGAACCATTGATTGCCTGTCCTCTTGCGTGCTTTATAAGCGCTACTTTTAGAGTCTTTTATGATCTTTTCATCAATAGTAATCTCTTTACCAGTCTGATCGAGCTTCTGTAAACACCATTCTGACAAGTGATTATCTGCAATCCACCCTAAGCTGTTAGTTCGTAACCATTTCTCGTCATACGACAAAAGCCATTGCTTAATGGCCGGATATTCTTCAATGTCAATCTTTAGTGCCGGGAACGTACAGATAATATACTTGTCAGCAACAGCAGAGTAGTATCTTTCAATATCCCGCCCTCGCAAAAGGGGCTTTATCAATTCCGCGCTTTTCGGGTCTTCAGCAATCAGTTCGGCGCGTTTGTCGCCGTCGATAATAAAAGCCTCGTTGTAGCCCGTCTTAACGCCGAAATTTATCTTAATACCCCAATCCTTTAGTGGTGTGCCGTATTTCCGCACCTTTTCGTCGATGCTCTGCTCTATCGGCGATTTGAGTACCCAAGCTGCGCCGTCGGCGGGAACGGCAAGCGGACTGAAAGCAAGGCTTTGGAAGTCCTCTTTGCCTTTGATCGCCACGGCTTGCAGTTCGTGGCGGTCGGGTGTTTTCTCTACAATCAGGATATTGGTGTCTACCGTCGCGCTGTCGAACACTCCGGGGCCGAGTTCGATCAGTACCACCGGATTATTCCCGGCAAGGTAAGAACGCAGCTTTTCGCCGTATGCCGCCCTCATCCACTTGCTCGATGTGATATAAGTTTCGATACCGCCGTCTTTCAACAGGTCGATACCTTTCTCGTAGAAAATGCAGTATATATCGCCAGTCCGGGCAAAGGTATCGTATTTCTCTTTTTTAAGTTGCTCGGCAAGGAAACCGCTGTTGTTCTGTAACTGAATATAGGGCGGATTGCCTATGACTATATCGAATCCTCCCCGTTGGAATACTTCGTTAAAGAATACGTGCCAGAGAAAAAACGGCATATTAGTACGGTCGAGTGCATCGACTTTTGCCACGATCTCAGGCTTATTCCCCGCGCTTTTCTTTATATGTTCGCGCACCGTGTCGTTAATCCGGGCGAAAAGTTCCTCTTTGCGGGTATGGTCGGTCTCGGAGTAATACTCGCGCATCAGGTCGTCGATCTGCTCCTGTGTATCTTCCGTTTCAAATAAGGCTCCGAACATGGCAAGCTGATCTTTATGTTCGGACTTTGTATTGAAGTCGCTCAAATCCACACCCTCGAAACTTTCCAGCAGACTATTGCCCTGCATAATCTTAAAGTCGAGGTTAGGCAGAGGTTCCGGTTGTTCTTCGTCCACCACCAGCGAAAGCCAGAAACGCAGGCGGGCAATATCGACTGCCCCCTGCTCCAAGTCCACTCCGTATATGTTGTTCTGGATTATCTCGCGCTTAACGGCGGACGGCGAGAATGTTTCGGGTGTATTATTCGCCCCGTAAAGTTTGCGGCGGCAACGGTATATCTCGCTAAGTACGCCCATCGGGAACGCTCCAGAACCGATGGCCGGGTCGCATACCTTAACTTCCTTCAGCAGTGTTTCGAGTTGTGAGGCGAGGGGTTTGGGAATACTGTCTATTTTATCTTCGAGAATAAGGTTATCTGCCCAAACGCGGTTGCCTTCGGAAATATGGCTGTGAAGATATTGCCGCAGGCTCTCCCGGCTCATATACTGCACGATCTCTTTCGGCGTATAGAAAGCCCCCTTGTCTTTATTATCTTCAAGCAAGTTCTCGAAAATATGGCCGAGCATCTCCGGGTCGATACCCACATCGCTATCGTCCGGGTCGTTCTCGTCGATGGTAAAATTATACGACGAGAAGAACTCCATAAGCCCTTTGAAGAGGGTATAAGGGAAATCTACCTTGTGCTGTATGTCGAGTTCGCTCCGGTCGAACAGACCACCGTTCAGGTATGGTATTTTTATGTTTTCTCCTAACCTGGAATCGGCAATATCTCCATCCCGGCGGCTGTTAAGAGTGTCGAAAAATAGAGGCTCCAGCACGTTCGATAGTATATTATCCTGCCCCTCGTAATCGTCGATCAGCTTTGCCATAAAATTCTGATCGCCACCTTTCCATCCCGTCGTACTTGCGGGAACGCCCATCCAGCCTTTTTTCTGAAGGAATTGCAGGAATACAAGCCTGCCAAGTAATTTCTTTACATAGTCGCGCTCCCATTTCTCTTCGCCGCCTATGTGTTCACAGAATTTGCGGAATTGATTCTTATATCCATCAAAGAAGGCTTTACTGAGTTTTTCCACGGAGAAGGCATCGACTATGCTCTGCCATGTGGCATTATTATCCTCGATGAATATAAAACGGTCTACCGCCGTGCGGTATGTCGCCGCCGGATCGCCCATTAGGTATGTAAACCGTTTTGGGTTCGTCTTCTTGTCTTTAAGGTCGCAAATAAAAGATACCCGCCATTGCTCGCCTTGCCAATAGACCACAATCGCTGCATCCACGCCGTAATTGAGGTAACTTTTTACCAGCGACCGCAGACCGACACGGTTAAGCCCTATTTTGTAGGAACTCTTTATCTCGAACTCATACAGGCCGATCTCGAATCCATCGCGTTTGAGGCTCCCTATCTCATAACCTGTAACTTTGTCGTTATGCTCGTTGGAAAGCTCGCGCGTTTCCCGGCGTATTTCGGTGGCCTGGAATACGTCCATCAGAACCCTAACCCAATCCTCGGTATTGTACTTATGCTGAAAAATATGTTGTAGTTGCGGTCTGTCCATAGGTCGGGTTAGATAAAGTATTCAGATATTATGATTCTTGAATTGGGGTCTTCCTCAAAGCCGGTGCGCTGGCGGCCTTTGTGGTATCGCACAACCAGGTCGCGGATCGCAGCCTCTACTTCTTCGAGATCGGTCTTTGCTTGGCGGTATTTGTTTTCCAGCCGCGTCAATTCGCGTGAGAGGCGGGAGTATGTGCCTTGCTCCACATACCGTTCGAGTATCTCGCAGTTTTCTTTGGTCGTCAAGTGTTTGCCGTCGCGCCATATCCAGCGAAGGAATTTCTTAGCCTTCAGCGTATTTGTGTCATGATCAACCGACGAGGAACTGCTATCGTCCAGCAGGTCGGTTATATCACGGTCGAATTTAGTATGCGCCGCTCCCACGCTCTGGTAGTGACTGTCGGGAATGACAACGCTTTTTTCTTCTGGCGTGGCTTTGAAAAGTGCTGCTGCATCGAGAAATCCGATAGGCTCTACGTTATATTTTTCCTGTTTCGGCAGCCTGTCCTTATAATTCGGATCGGCAGCCTGTTCCGGTGTCAGGGTTACTGCCTTGATCTTGTTTTGTTCGACCTTATAAAATTCCTGCTTATACGGCGAACTTATATAGGCCAGAGCCGTATCGGGTTTTACGTCTTTGCCGGATGCCTTAATACTCCGTCCGGTACGGGATTTAATAGGCAGGTTCTTAATGCGCTCGAACTCCCCCGGATTCTTCTTGCGGAAGGTGCGGACTTCATCGAGGTATTTCAGAATAATATCCGTATCGTCGCCAATCTTTGGATTAAATAGCTCGAACGTACCGAGTATTTCCTCACGGGAGAAAACCTGCGAATCCTCTCCATAGGCGGCATGGAAACCCTGTAATTTAACGAGCAGGTTCTTGTAAAGGTGTATTTCCGCATCGCCCTCTGCCGACGGGTAAAAGAGGTAGTTATAAATCGAATCCGCAACGCTGCCGATACGGTTCACACGCCCGTTACGTTGGATAAGCCTTATCGGGTTCCACGGCGAATCGTAATGGACAATCACATTGGACTTGTGCAAGTCCACCCCCTCGGACAACATATCCGTCGAGATAAGGATATTGTAGTCGTCCTTCAGCTTGCCTTTATACCCGCCGGGTTTGAAATTGGAG
>CAKUKW010000067.1 GCA_934663885.1 uncultured Tidjanibacter sp. | reverse complement strand
CGTATGATTTTATGAAAACCGAACTGCCCCGTGAGAGCACGTCGGCAATGCTTTTGCTTATGTCATCCCTTATTGTCATGCTGTCCATAACCGTCTTCTGGGTGCCTATGGCCGACAGGGTGCGTCGCGCGGTGATGGAAATACCTTCTATATCGATGGTACGCAGGGACCTGTCGTCCTGCGCGTTCAGGCAATTCGTGCCAGCCAGCAATAATATAAATATTATGATATATTTAGTGCGGCCCATACATTACCGTTTAAAGCAGAAAGCGCCCGGAATAATTCCGGTTTTAAAACTGTCTCTCAATTCTCCCCCAGCTGCGTAACGGTAAACCATGCCCGGCTGTCTGTAGTCTATGGCGTCGGCTATGTATATGTCGCCTCCGGCAGGGTCGACAGCTACGCTGTGGTAGATGGTCGGCCTCTCTTCGACAAAGGGCTCCCACGGCAAACTTTCGTCGCCGACCTCCATCCGCCAGACGGCGCCGTTTATGAAGTACAGTATGTCGCCGGTCCCGTTTATGCACAGGTCGCGCGGAGTGTCCCCCGGGCCGAAATAAAGCCTCCGCTCCGTTTCCATTGATACGGTGTTTATACGGTAAAGGACGGCCCTTTCCTTTCCTTCTGGCATTCCCTCATATCCCCCGGTACACAGTACCCAAAGTTTTCCGTATTTATCGAGGGCCATCGAAGCAGGTTGCATGCCGACTTCTATTTCGGCTGTTATCTTATCTGTTTCCGTGTCAATCACCAAAACGGTATTGTCATACGACCAGCAATTCACGAAAACATGTTTGCCCGATTGCATGATCTGTTCAGTGGATTTATGTCCGTTCGTGTCGATATAGCCTGTTATCTTCCGAGTGAGGGGATTCACGATCGTTATACCCGCTTGGTAAAGGTCGGTCACATAAGCTTTTTCGTCGCTGAGGAAATGGATGTGCCGGGGAGAGGTAAATCCCCTCATTTCGCCCGTTATTTTATATGTGTCGGTGTTGATTATGAAAATTATCCCCGAATTGTTGACCACAATGTATCCTTTGTCTCCCCGGATGGTCATCGATTGCGCCACGTCGCCGAGCTTTATCCCGTTAGCACGGATAAACACTTCGTTCTCCACACTCTTGTTTTCAGTGTCGTAGAGCGAAAGCGAGGCGTTCCCGTACGTGAAATTGCCTTCGTTCACTATGAAAACCCCGTGCCCGACAGGCGTAATATCTTCTTTCGGACGCGGGCCATATTCCATGCATGAGGCTGCCATCGCCATGAACAGCGCAGGTAACCATACCCTCGCAGCCGTGAGCCGCTTTATTTTCCTGAGATCCTTCACAGTATTAATTCGGTCATCGTGCGGCGAAATCCCGGAGCCATATAAAATTCGGATTTTGGAAATTTTACGGCGTCGTTCTCCCATTCTCCGCAGGAGTTTATAACACGTTTGAAAACGCACGGCAGGTCTTCTGACTCGTTCCCGTCCCCGGCGCCTTCCCGGCCGCGGGGGCCAGTGGCGAAGATTGCCGGAACTATCCCGAAATCGGGAAGCGGAACTTACAGCAGCGGGAACTGTTGCCGGTTTTCACGGCATTCCCTTTTAATCCGGCGGCCTGTGCGGGCCGCCTAATGAACCTATGCACGGCAAAGTTATTACATTATTCGGAACAGATGGGATTTTCAGTGACATTTATTCGCATTACTGCCGGTCTGAGGATTAAATTTTGATACCAGGCTCGCCTTGGAGCGTTTTTTGCGTAACTTGCGAAATCTTTTGCACCTGACGTGCGTTTAAGTAAAACATACTTGGAACCTGTTTGAACTTTGAACAGCCCCTGATATCAAAGATTAACATGAAAAAAATTACCCTCATTACGGCGGCGTGCATACTGTTTGCCATTCCATCCTGCACCCGGAAGGCTACGGTACAGGCTTCTCCTGCCAATTTCATTGTGGAAGAGGCTACTTATAATGCGGATGAGACGGCTCCTCCTCCCGCTCCTGTTTCTACTTATTCGGGCACACCCGACTATTTTTCCCCGGTCATATCAGTTCCGGTGCCTTACAGTATGGTATTCGCAGGAGAGCTTGTAGACCTTTCACGGTACGATAAACGCGAGAGGTTCGACCGCGAAATAAATGGTTTTACATACCTGCATTCTACAACGATGCTGCTTATCAAGCGCGCAAACCGTTATTTTCCCGTCATCGAGCCGATACTCAAACGAAACGGCATACCGGATGATTTCAAATACCTGTGTGTTATCGAGAGCAATCTGGATCCGCGGGCGGTTTCTTCTGCGAAGGCGGCCGGCCTGTGGCAGTTCATGGAGGCAACAGGCAAAGAGTACGGGCTTGAAGTCACGGGTGAGGTCGATGAGCGCTACTCGGTTGAAAAGGCTACAAGGGCGGCCTGTATGTACCTGCGCAAGGCTTACGACAGGTGCGGAAGCTGGGCGGGTGCGGCATTATCCTATAATGGAGGACAAGCGCGGATTACCGGGCAGCTTACCCAGCAGGGCGCCGAAGATGCTCTCGACCTATGGCTGGTTGAGGAAACTTCACGATACTATTACCGGATGCTCGCCATCAAGCAAATCATGGAGAATCCCCGCTCTTATGGATTCTACATTACGCCCGATCAATTATATAAGCCTTTCGAATACAGGGAGGTTACCGTTACGGAGACTATCGACGACCTGGCTGTTTTTGCGAAAAAACATGATATAACTTATGCCCAACTGAAGGATATAAATCCCTGGCTCCGCAGCAGCAAACTCACTGTAAAGCCCGGTTCGGGTAAAGAATATACATTGAAAATACCTACGCCTGATTTCCTTTACTATAAAAAGAACGGTAAAATAAAAGTGCATGATTCGCGGTGGGTGGTTGACCCGGAGTGACGGTATGCGAAAAATGGAATTTGACAAACGGGGAGGGCTTTGGATCTTCCTGTTTTGTTTTTTATTCCGGATAAACGCCTTTCCGGATTTACTCTACGGCAATATAAATTATTCTCACGGATCGATTCCGGGCATGAGGTTTGTACCTTAGATACGGTAAATACTTAACTTAATAAAATCTGCGAGCATGAATAAATATATTAAACTGTCGACCCCTGAAGCGTTCAAATATTTCATCGATCATGACGACACTTTGATCCCCGATTTCCTGACCGAGATAAGAAAGAAGCAAAAAGACGAATTCCACGGCGACGCCTGCGTAACGATAGTGATTCCGACTCACAGGACCCATCCCGATTCCGACAGGGATCCCATAGAGTTAAAAAATGCTATTACAGATGCGGAAGTCAAACTTAGCGACATACTGGAAAAGAGACAGGTATGGCCCATAGCTGAAAATATGCGCGAAGCGGAATCGACCATTGATCACAGGCACAATCTGGATTCCCTCGTGTTATATGCGAACGAGCATTTTTCGGCGATAGTCAGGCTCCCTCTGGTATTGGAAGAGCGGGTGTTCGTCGGTCAGGAGTTCGACCTGCGTCCCCTCTACAAAGCGCGCCAGCAAAAACAGAATTATTATATACTGACCGTGAGCAAACAGTTGCTCAGGCTTGTAGAGGCGCGCAACGATAAGGCATTACTGGAGTATGATAATGCTGACTTTCCCTTTAGACTAGATCGTTTCTACGAAGTCCGCCCGGAAAACCGGCAGAACGACATAATCGTGGACAACATGGAAAAAGAGTTTTACAACGACGCAGATAAAAGTTTTCACAAGTACTGGATTGAAGAGCCCCTGCCCTTAATTCTTGCCGGAGATGTGAAGAGTGTTTCGTATTTCGAAGAGGTGATGGATAAGCGCCGCTCGGTAATAGGCAGGATGAACGGGAACTACGACCAGGCTCCCCTGTATAAACTGGTCGGCGGGGCTGCCAGAGAGGTAGCCCGTTACAGGGAAAGCATGGAAAAAGAGTACATGGCAGCCATAGACAACGGGAATTCGGCTGGCATGCTCGTGATCGACCTGCTGGAGATTTTTGCTTTCGCAGGACAGGGAATGGCAGACAGCCTTTACCTGAATTGGGATTTTACACTGGAGGGGCGGATTACCTGGAGGGAGATAGAACGCTTTAACAATGAAAGTTACCAGAACGAACTGACTCCTGCAGATTTGCTGAGTATACTGATAGCCGATGTTGCCCGTAACGGCGGAAAAATAATTTTTACGGAGAACGGGCGCCTTGATAAGTATGAGGGCATGGTTCTGGTTCGCAGGTTTTAAAATTTGTGCGTAGGGATACTTTGTGCTGGAAGGAACCGGTTCTGATTTTGTACGGCACATTTTTATTTCCTCGTTCTGCGCCGCCGATGTAATTTTGTCATCGGCCGTCGAGAATCTTTGTGCGCCGTGTATTAAGTGCCGCCGCGGAATTGAGAGATCGTTTTTGGTTTAACGAAAAAACACATTATCTTTGCCGCGCAGTTTCGAGGTGTAGCGCAGTCCGGTTAGCGCACCTGCTTTGGGAGCAGGGGGTCCCAGGTTCGAATCCTGGTACCTCGACCAAATCAAATTATCAAACCGCAGCCATGTTGCTGCGGTTTCTTTTTGGGGAAAAGGACGAGGAGAACTTGTTCGCAATGAGCCTTTTCTTTAAAAAGAGATGTCAGTCCAGCTGTTTGATAATTTGATTTGGTCCAAACAGAGCGAGAAGTCAGGATCACAAGCGAAGCGCAGATAATCCAGGTGATTTTGAACGAGTATGTTTTTAGCCGCCTCCGCGGTAAGCGGCACAGGAAAACCGACCGCGAGCAAAGGTAATCCCTGGTACCTCGACGAAACAAAAAAGTCTTTCAGATAGCCCCGATAGCTTTTTGTTCTCATATTATCCTACTGTTTCGTGACTTTTTTGCTCGGTTTTAGGGATGGCTTTTTCTTTTATGTGGGCTGCTATTGAATTTGTTCGTAGGAGCAGGTTATATAAAAGAAAAAGTAATGCTATGCATTTTCGCGGTTTGTGTATTACGTCGCCCAGGGGAGCGCACAGGAAAAGGCGGGCTTTTTTTTCGAGCCGACTCTGTGGCTTATCTCAAGGCCGGGCCAAAATAAATCACAATATTTTTTTGCCTGTAAATTTGTTTTTTTGAAATTTGTATATATCTTTGTGATATCAAAATGATATCACTTAAAACTACAACTATGGAAAATAAAGAATTTCAGTTCAAAGGTCTTAGGGCTAACGGCTTCGTTATGCTTTTCATCGTTATAATCATGTGGGCGGCATTTCCCGTTACGGCTGTTTATTATGAATCCCTTACATGGCTGGGGGTAATAATATTCTGCCTCGGGTTTGTATTCCTGCCCGGATTCGTTATGCTGGAACCAAACGAAGCCCGTGCGATGGTTTTCTTCGGTAAATATAAAGGCACTTACACCGAAACTGGTTTTCACTGGGTAAATCCATTTATTACCAAAAAGAAGATCTCTCTCCGTGCACGCAATCTCAATGCCGAGCCCATAAAAGTAAATGACCGTGCAGGTAATCCGATTCTGATCGGTTTGGTTCTGGTATGGAAGATAAAGGATGTTTACAAGGCCCTGTTTGAGATCGATTCGCAGGCTATGGCCGGCAGTAATATAGCGGGACATCCCATCAGTATGTCGGCCAAGATGCGGGCCTTCGAAAGTTTTGTAGAAGTGCAGAGCGATGCGGCACTTAGACAGGTTGCGGGGCTTTACTGCTATGACAATAATAATACCGACGGCGACGATATCACCTTGCGTTCGGGAGGCGAAGAGATAAACCAGCAGCTCGAGGACAAGCTTAACGAAAGGCTCAACCTTGCGGGTATCGAGGCGGTGGAGGCGCGTATAAATTATCTGGCCTACGCTCCGGAAATCGCGGCTGTAATGCTCCGCAGGCAGCAGGCCGACGCTATAATAGCGGCGCGTGAAAAGATTGTGGAAGGCGCCGTTTCGATGGTTAAGATGGCCCTCGACCGCCTTTCCGAAGACAATATAGTGGAATTAGACGATGATAAAAGGGCTGCCATGGTCAGCAATTTACTTGTCGTGCTGTGTGCCGACGAAGCCGCGCAGCCTGTTGTCAATACGGGAACTTTACATCAGTAAATTTTGTTCCGGCAGAAAGAAAATCAACGGATGAAAGTAAACGGCTGCCGGGCATGTTGCATCTGAGGTTAGATGAAGCAAGAACATGCGTTTTGCCCGTATAAGTATTAAACGTGGCGGTTCGGTCAAATTTATTCGGATTGGTAATTGTAGACCACGGTAACCGCTATAAAGAATGCTGAAAATGGAAATTGTCAGGGCGACCGAAAACTTTTACTGCGATGCGGAGTGGACTTTCACACCGCTGGACAGGTCATGCGCCCAAATGGTAATCAAAGGAACATGGCTGTTCCGTGAAAAACTGGATGCCGGATTGTTGCGCGAGTCTCTCGGCCGGCTGCTGAGTTTCTATCCCCATGTTGCCGCCCGTATCCGTCAGGAAGGGTTTATAGAAATGAACAACGGAGGAGTGGGTTTTTCGGCTTTCGAGAGAAGTTCCGTCACCTTGGATGAGGTACTGCGCGACAGGAAAGCCATAGACCGTTATTCCGAAGCGGTAGAGCTTAAGCGGGCCGCAAAAGGGGAAGCTCCTTTGATGAACGTCACTGTAACGAATATTAATGACGGCTCTGTGTTGAGCGTGCACTGTGCTCACGTGTGCATGGACGGCAGTTCTTTTTATACCATGGTCCGGAACTGGGGATTGCTGGCCCGTGGTGAACAGATAGTTACTCCAGTGGTGGACCAGTCGCGCTTTCCCAGTGCCGACGGATCATTGCCGAAGGAAAAAGCAATGGCAAAGGCAATGGAATCAGGATGGAAAAGTGTTTCTTTTTCATTATTACCGACAAAGATATACCAAAGTTTAATAGGCGTGGATAAGGTCAGGTCGGAAGCAATAAACATCCCGTATTCGGTTGTTGAAAAAGCGAGAAATTTCATCGTGTCCGCCGGTGGCCGCAGTTTAGGCAACCACGCGATACTTTCGGCAATTCTCAGCAGGGTGCTTACGGAACTTTCGGGCATTGGAAAGGGTGTGATGTGCTCTGTCCTTTCAGTGGTGGATATAAGGGGCAGGGTAAGGTCGCTCCCGCATGAATTCGTCGGCAACGCGGTCAGCAATATACCTTCCATCGAATTCCATGCCGGCGCGGGGCTTGGTGAAATCGCAGGAGCTGTCGATAATTCGCTCAAAACCCTGTTTTCGGATCCGGAAAAGATGGAGGGGTTCGTAGCGTTAAACCTTTACGCTATGGAGTATAAATTACCCCTTGTGCCGTTTGATATAAAGGGAATGAATTCTAACCCCCCGACAACCATATACATCAATAATTTTTCCGGTTTTCCCATGTACGATATCGATTTCGGCTCCGGCAGGCCTTTCCGCATATTACCCCATGACCTTCCGGACGCCGTAAAAATATTCCCGGCGCCGGACAGCAAAGGGGTAGATGTTTATTTGACAGGGTACCCCGCCAAATATTTCAACAGCCTTAAAGGTGACAAAGTCACACGGATTATTTCCATGATAGAAGGTTTATTGTAAGAAATTGATTAAATGGCAAAAGATTCCAATAATAAAAGTTTTGTGTTGCGCATCGATACAAAGACCATGGACGCTCTCGAAAAATGGGCCGCGGACGAATTCCGCAGCACCAACGGGCAGCTCCAGTGGATCATTGCCGAAGCTTTACGGCGTAGCGGCAGGCTTAAAAAGGATAAGAAAAATAACGAACCGGCGGAAGAATAGTTCGGGTGACAGGGGAGATGTTCTGCGTTTTCCCGACCATTTTAATAATTGAAAATATGTCAGGTAATAGGAAAAGGGTTGTCGTGTTTACGGGTGCGGGTGTCAGTGCCGACAGCGGGATTGCCACTTTCCGCGATGAAGGCGGGCTGTGGGCAAAGTACCGAATCGAGGATGTATGTACGCCGCAGGCGCTGGAGCTTAACCGCGATATGGTGCTCGACTTTTATAATATGCGCCGCAGGGAGGTTTTGTCGAAGGAGCCCAATGCGGGGCATTATGCTTTGGTGGAGCTGGAAAAGTATTTCGAGGTCGACATAGTCACACAGAATGTCGACGACCTTCATGAAAGGGCGGGCAGCAGCAGGGTATTACACCTGCACGGCGAAATAACCAAACTTTGCAGCACCCGGAACCATAACCTGATATATGAGATCGACGGTTGGGAGCAGGATCCCGTGGCGAGGGCGGCCGATGGAGAGCTCCTGCGTCCCTTCATAGTCTTCTTCGGGGAGCCGGTGCCAAAGTTCGAGGAGGCCGTGGATACCGCATCGAAAGCCGATATAATGATAGTGGCCGGGACTTCGCTGGCCGTATATCCCGCGGCTTCGCTTGTCGGGTATGTACCCGCGGCTTCGCCGGTTTACCTTGTCGACCCGGGTAATCCCGCTATTCAGGGTATAAATAATATTCGAGGACACATCAAAAAGAATTCGGCCGAAGGATTGCCTGAGCTTGTGAAAATGCTTAAATCTGTAGTACAGGAGAAGAAATAAAATTTCACCGGCGTAAATTTGTTTTTTCACTCCTAAGTCATATATTTGTACCCGGAGGCCGCTGTGGCCTCCGCTCTTAATTTGAAAAGCATACAACCGAATAATTATGCAAAAGCTTGCAGTAGTAGCCCTGGGGGGGAACGCCCTTCTCAGGAGCGGGCAAAAAGGAACGTACCAGGAGCAGTTGGGTAACGTGCTCGATACATGCGGCTCTCTCGTGGGGCTTATAAGCCGCGGATATAACCTTGTTATCGGTCACGGAAACGGGCCGCAGGTGGGCAATGTGCTCCTCCAGCAGGAGGCTGGAAACAAGCAGTTCGGCCTGCAGGTAATGCCGATGGATTTCTGCGTAGCAGAAACGCAGGGCTCCATAGGATTTATGATAGAGCGCACCCTACATAACGTGCTTGCGGAGAATAAGCTGGGCAGGGATGTTATAACGCTGGTTACTCAGGTTGTCGTAGATCGCCATGATCCGCGCTTCGAAAATCCTACGAAACCGATAGGCCCGTATTATACTAAAGAACAGGCAGACGAAATGTCTGGCAGGGACGGCTCCGTATTCCGCGAAGACCCGAAAGGCAACGGCTGGCGCAAGGTAGTGGCATCGCCGTCGCCGCTTAGGATAATGAATGTAGAGGTAGTCAAGCGCCTGGCCTCCGAAGGTAACGTGGTCATCGCCGCGGGCGGCGGGGGTATCCCTGTATACAGCGAGGATAATATGCT